>NZ_FQVU01000007.1 GCF_900129455.1 Jatrophihabitans endophyticus | reverse complement strand
CTGCGGGTGAATGCCAGACACATCCACTCCGCCAGGAGGTCCTCCCACGTTCAAGCAGGCACGCCGTCAACAACGTCTTGGGTCACGACAGCTAGGCGACGACGCGGTCGGGGACCTCGCCACCGCGGCGGGCGAGCTGGACCTGGTTGCGGCCGTTGTGCTTGGCGCGGTAGAGCGCCTGGTCGGCGGCGTGCAGGAGGTCGGTGAGCTCGCTGCCGTCCAGGCGCAGCAGCGCCACGCCCACCGAGACCGACAACCGGTCGGGCGCCAACGGCCCCGAGGCGGGCGGGGCGAACATCTCGCCGACGTCCACCTGGTTGACGCGTGCGCGCACCCGCTCGGCGACGAGCATCGCGGTGCGCTCGTCGCAGTCGGGCAGCACGGCGACGAACTCCTCCCCGCCGAAGCGGCCGAGCCCGTCGTACTCGCGCACCGAGGCCTCGATGGTGCGCGCGACGGTGGCGAGCACCTTGTCGCCCGCGAGGTGCCCGAAGCGGTCGTTGACGCCCTTGAAGCGGTCGATGTCGATGATGAGCACCGCCAGCCCCTGCCGTTCCCGCTCGGCACGCGAGATCTCCCGCTGGGCGAGGTGCTCCCACGCGACGGCGTTGAGCAGGCGGGTCTTGGCGTCGGTGATCGCGGCCTGCTCCAGCTCGCGGACGAGCGCGGTGCGCTGCAGCGACACCATGGGGGCGAGGACGAGGATGACGAGCCAGGGCTCGAACATGACGGCCAGCGCGACCAGGCCGCCGAGGCACAACGTGGCGAGTTCGATCAGGTTGTCGTGCAGCGAGCCGACGAGGTTTCGCAGCGGCGCGGCGGTGAGCAGCAGGACCACGGAGACGAGCCCGCGGTTGCAGACGGTGTAGGCCACGATGGCGGCGACGATGGCCAGGGGACTGCCGAGCCCCCACGGCAGGTCGGCCGCGGCGTCGCGCACGAAGGTGTACACGTCGCCGGCGACCAGCGAGCCCGCGACGATGGTGGAGGCGACGAACCACTTGCGGAACAGGGCCTCGCCGGCCGGCCGCTGCTGGCGGAACCAGACGTACACGCAGACGGCGATCAGCAGCATGACGCCGTGCGCCGGTGCGAGCGCGACCGCGGCGCACACGGCCCACACCGAGGTCATGTCGGTGCGCATGGGAGCGCTCAACCGGATCTGCAGCCGCGCCGCGCGGCTCGATCCCTCCTCGAAGCCGATGGCGGTGACCACCAACAGCAGCAGCACGCCCAGGCCGTGGACGTCGAAACCGGTGGTGGCGACACTGCGGACCACCCACACGAGGGCCAGCGCGTCGACGAGCAGCAGGTAGGCCGCCATCGGGGTCGGCGCAGCGCTGATCGGCCAACTGGACCGAGCCAGTCGCCGCCCGAACGCTGTAGTCACGATGTCGTCCTACCCGTGTGGTTGCCGAAGTCGACCACGACTCGGCGTGTGCCTCGATGCTATCGGGCCCGTCCCGACCGCGACAGACTTGGCCAGGCAACTCGTGCATTTTCTGCCGCACCCGACCAGTTGATCTTTTCTCGCCGCCGCGGCCACCGCGTCGCCCCTCGGCCGGCAATGGCCGCCACCGTCGCCGACGAGCTGCGGACGGGACTTCCGACGACGAACTGCCGGGCCGTTCTCCTCACATGAACTTGATGCTCGGTGGGGCATTCTTTATAAGACTGTTGCGACCGGACTCCTCACCGCCGGAAAGGGGAGCGCTGTGATCTCGTGGCATTGCCCCTTGCTCGTTCTCGCCGACGGCGGGTCGCCTTTGCGCGACGCGCGTCGCCGGCCGTCGACCCCTCACGAAGGGAGGCCTCCCGTGAACTCCTGGCACATCTGAGCCCCGCCCCCGTCCGAGCCCGTCGACCCGAGGAGACAGCCGTGAACTCCTGGCACATCTGAGCCCCGCCCCTCGTCCCGCACACCGCGACCAACCGGAGGAACCCCGTGAACTCCTGGCACATCTGAGCCTCAGCCCCCGCAGCGCAACCACCCCTCACCCCCGGAGGAACCCCGTGAACTCCTGGCACATCTGAGCCTCAGCCCCCGCAGCGCAACCACCCCTCACCCCCGGAGGAACCCCATGAACTCCTGGCACATCTGAATCGGTTTCCCTCCCGATCACCGACGAGCAGCGCCGCGACCGGCAGCGCCGGCACCCCCGGTCGCCCGGCAGCTGAAGTCGGCGGATCGCGAGCACGCGAGGCCGACCGCTGCGGCCCATGCCCGGCGGTCGAGGCGCGGCCCCGGCGCGACATCGGCGTCCCACCGGCCCGAAATCCTATTCCCGCCGACCGGTCTCGACCGGTTTCGGTGCACAACCGTCCGCCAATTCCGTCGCCACCGAAGGTTCGGGACGCATCGCCGACCCGTTTCGCAAATCGCGACCGGCGACGACCGTCGAATTGACCGGTTCGGGATCGGCGATTTGCTGACCCATCGGTAACCCCGCGTCATTAGCAACGCAAATGCCGTGTCTATTTGACGCGGGTCCCATGCACGGAACCGCAGGTTCGGCTCACGTTCAGCACACGCGACGGTCGGGAATGCCCGAGAAATACGATTCGTCCGGCGGCGGCGCAGCGGGGTCGCGGGGCGCATCGCCTACTCATCGTGAGAGCACTGTCACGAGCGTCGATCGAGGCGGGCAACCGTGGTCACCGACCGTGTCGACCCTGGGCGACCAGCGCCGCGACCAGCGCCGCCCCCACCGCCCCCGCGATGCCGACCGCGGCGGGCGGTGTCGTCCACTGTCCGACCACGCCGAACACCACGACGCCGACGCCCTGCACGGCGAGCGTGAGCGCGCTGACCACGCCGACGAGGTGCGCGCGTCTCTCGTCGGGGATCGCCTGCACGAGCTCGCTGGTCGTCTGCACGACGTAGGCCGCGAAGCCGCCGGACGCGAGCCAGCACGCCCCGGCGACCCACCACGCATCGGTGACCGTCGTCAGCACCGCACTGAGGACGAGCGGGAGGCCGCAGCCGATCGCCATGGTGGGGACGGCACGCGCCCGGTCGCCGGGACGCATGCGCAGCAGCAGGGCCGCGCCGCCCGCGCCTCCCAGCGCGCCCGCGGCGAGCAGCAGCCCGGCCTGCCCGGTGGTCGCGCCGATGTGGGCGGCGAAGGGGACGGCCAGCCCCTCGGGCACGACGAAGAAGCCGATGCACAGGCTCAGTCCCAGCAGGACGCGCAGCCGCCGGTTGCGCCAGAGCGCGGCGGCGGAGTCCGGCGGCGCCTCGCGGCGCACGCTCGCGTCCGTGTCGCCGACGGCCCCGGGCAGGGCATCGGCTGCCTCGGCGGGCTCGCCGACGACGGAATCGCGCCGGTCGAGCGCGACGAACAACCACACCAGCACCGACGACAGCGCGAAGGTCGCCGCGTTCATGGCCAACGCCCCGGCCGGGTCCAGGACGGCCACGAGCACGCCACCGGCGGCGAAGCCGCCGACCTGGGCCGCCTGGCTGGTCACCAGGCGCAGCGCGTTCGCGGTCGCGAACTCGTCCGGTGGCAGTCGGGCCGCGAGCAGGCTCAGCTGCGCGGCCGAGAAGACCGGTCCGACGGCGACCGCGACCACCACCAGCACCAGGACCACCGCGAAGTGCGTGGACGTCAGGACCATCACGAAGAAGCACAGGGCGCGGGCCGCATCGCAGGCCACCATCGTGGTCCGCCGTGGCCACCGGTCGCCGAGCCGCCCGAGCACCATCCCGCCGAACACGGCGGGGACGAAGGTCGCGGCGTAGACGACGGCGGTGGCCGGCGTCGACCCCGTCCGGGAGAACACGAGCACGGCGAGCGCGACCCGGGCGAGCTGGTCGCCGAAGAGCGACTGCGCCTCGGCGATGTAGACCGGGAGGAACGTGCGATTGCGCACCAGTCGACCGAGTCCGACGCGCGCGGAGTCGTCGGGGACCCGGGCGCGCCTCACGCCTCGCACCCTAGTGCGCGAAACGGACTTTCGGAGCCGTCGCGATCGCGCCCGGACGGGATCGGCGGCAACCACCTCTACGGCCCCGCCACCAAAGGCGAAGATCAGGTTTCGCTCACCTATTGTGTTCCGTGATCACCGAGCGTTACAGTCGGAAACGTCTCGGCCGGTAGTTCCCCCCGTACTCCCGGCCGAGACCTTTTCGTTCCCCGGCTCGTCACGTCGGCGCGGATCGGCTCTCCTCGGCGACGACGGCGGCCCGGTACACCCTGGCCCGGTTCCGCAGCGCGGTCTCCGGGTCGACTCCCGCGGCGACCGCGTCCCGCACCACGGTGAACAGCCGCTCGCCGATCTCGGCCGCCCCGTTTCCGTCGTCGCTGTCGCCGGTCCGCGGCGGTGTCGGGTCGGGCACGACGCCCGCGCGGGTGGCCCGCGAGACGAGCTTGGCGGCGAGGGCGAGGGCGGGCTGGCCGACGGGCACGCCGTCCACCGCCGAGGTGCGCCCCTTCTCGACCCGCTTGCGTTGCTCCCAGATCTCGTCGAGCTGTTCGGGTGTGCGGACGCCCTCGTCCGGGCCGAAGACGTGGGGATGCCGGCCCACCAGCTTGGCGACGAGGTCCGCGGCGACGTCGTCGACGTCGAAGCCGTCCGGTGCCGGGCGCTCCTGGGCGATGCGGGCGTGGAAGAGCACCTGCAGCAGCAGGTCGCCGAGTTCCTCGCGCAGCAGCACCGGGTCGTCGGTCTCTATCGCCTCGACGACCTCGTAGCACTCCTCGACCAGGTAGCGGGCCAGCGAGCGGTGGGTCTGCGTCGCGTCCCACGGGCAGCCGCCCGGCGCGCGCAGCCGGTCCATGACCTCCACCGCGCGCTGCAGCGGTGCCGCAGCCGTCTGGTCGGTCGGGTCCGGGATGGCCGCCACCCGCGCTCAGCTACCGGGCGCGGCGGCGCTGCTCGATGCCTGCTGCAGCTTGAGGAACGCCGGCGACCCGGCGCCGGACGCGGTGTCGATGGTGAACTTCGCGGCGTCCCACGTGCCGTAGCGCGGGCTGACCGAGACGGCGGAGCCGGTCTTGCGGACCGCGGCGGTGAGCTCGGACTGCTGGGTGAGCTTGAGCCGCTGGATCAGCGCGTACTCGAGCTCCAGGGTGCGCAGGAAGCGGGAGGTGAAGGCGCGCTTCACGCCGAACTGGGAGAGCTGCGAGCCCAGCTGCTGGTCGGTGATCTGCTGGCCGTTGCCCGCGAGCACCTGGACCGCCTCGTTCCGCGACGCCACGAGCGCCGCGTCGGTGGGCACCCCACCGGTGCGGGCGAGTGCCCGGCGATAGAGCAGCCCCCCGATCTCGGACTGCAGCACGATGACGCGCGCCGGGGTGAGATCCTGGCCGGCTGCCTTGGCCTGCTGCTGGAGCTGGGCGGACTGCGGCTTGCCGGTGAGGTGCGTCGTGACGTCGGACTCGGAGATCGTCTCGCCGTTCACCCGCGCCGCCACGCCGACGTTGGTGCGGCATGCGGTCAGGGTCGCGGCGGTCAGGACGACGGCGACGGCGGCGCCCACGATCCGGAGTCTCACAGCACCCAGAATCTCATGCTCCGGAAGTCACGCGGGAACCGGCTGCGGCGCCAGCGTCTCGAGCACCTGCCCGCACCACGCCAGCAGCGCGACGTCGCGCAGCGCCTCGCCGCCGAACGTGACCGCCGCGAACGAGCCGTCGGGCTTGATGACGCCCTTCGGACGCGGGATCGAGACCGTCGACACCGCCTGCTTGTACTGCGAGCGGTCGTAGGTGCGCTGCAGCCGCAGCTGCATCGACTCGGGCAGTTCGAGCGGCGAGAACCGGACCGTTCCCCCCTGCCCACCGCCCTGCAGCGAGACCTCGGTGACCCCGTGCTGCCGGCAGCGGACCTTGAAGCGGGCGACGGCGAGCAGGTTCTCGACCTGGGTGGGGATCGGCCCGTACCGGTCGACGAGCTCGGCCCGCACGCCGTCCACCGCCTCGTCGCTCGTGGCCGAGGCGAGTGCGCGGTACGCCTCCAGGCGCAGCCGCTCGCCGGGCAGGTAGTCGACGGGCAGGTTCGCGTCGACCGGCAGGTCGACCTTGACCTCGTGCTGCTGCTCCTCGGCCTCGCCGCGGAAGTCGGCGACGGCCTCGCCCACCAGGCGGACGTAGAGGTCGAAGCCGACGCCGGCGATGTGGCCGGACTGCTCGCCGCCGAGCAGGTTGCCCGAGCCGCGGATCTCGAGGTCCTTCATGGCGACGGCCATCCCGGCGCCCATCTCGGTGTGCTGGGCGATGGTGGCGAGCCGGTCGTAGGCGGTCTCGGTCAGCGGCTTCTCGGGCGGATAGGTGAAGTAGGCGTAGCCACGCTCGCGGGCACGCCCCACGCGGCCGCGCAGCTGGTGCAGCTGCGAGAGCCCGAACGCGTCGGCGCGGTCGACGATCAGAGTGTTGGCGTTGGGGATGTCCAACCCGGACTCGACGATGGTGGTCGCGACGAGCACGTCGTACTGCTTCTCCCAGAAGCCGACCATGATCTGCTCGAGCGCGCCCTCGGCCATCTGCCCGTGCGCGACCGCGATCCGCGCCTCGGGCACCGTCTCGGCCAGCCGCGACGCGGCGCGGTTGATCGACTCGACCCGGTTGTGGATGAAGAAGACCTGGCCCTCGCGCATCAGCTCGCGCCGGACGGCGGCGGCGACCTGCCGCTGGTCGTAGGCACCGACGAACGTCAGGATCGGATGCCGCTCCTCCGGCGGGGTGAGGATGGTGGTCATCTCGCGGATGCCGGTCAGCGACATCTCCAACGTCCGCGGGATCGGGGTCGCTGACATCGTGAGGACGTCGACGGCCGTGCGCAGGCTCTTCAGGTACTCCTTGTGCTCGACGCCGAAGCGCTGCTCCTCGTCGACGATCACCAGCCCGAGGTCCTTGAACCGCACGGTCTGCTGCAGCAACCGGTGGGTGCCGATCACGATGTCGGTGGAGCCGTCGACGATCCCCTTGCCGATCGCGTCCGCGTCGGGCGCCGGGGTGAAGCGCGACAGCTCCTTGATGGTCACGGGGAACTGCGCCATCCGCTCGGTGAACGTCTGCAGGTGCTGGTGGGCGAGCAGGGTCGTCGGGACGAGCACGGCCACCTGCTTGCCGTCCTGTACCGCCTTGAAGGCCGCCCGCACGGCGACCTCGGTCTTGCCGTAGCCGACGTCGCCGCAGATGACGCGGTCCATCGGCAGCGACTTCTCCATGTCCGCCTTGACCTCGTCGATGGCCGCGAGCTGGTCGGGGGTCTCGACGTAGGCGAAGGCGTCCTCGAGCTCGCGCTGCCAGGGCGTGTCCGGCCCGAACGCGTGGCCCTTGGTGGCCATCCGCGCGCTGTAGAGCCGGATGAGCTCGGCCGCGATCTCCTTGACCGCCTTGCGCGCGCGGCCCTTCATCTTGGCCCAATCGCTGCCGCCGAGGCGCGACAGCGAGGGCGCCTCGCCACCGACGTACTTGGTGACCTGGTCGAGGGAGTCGGTCGGCACGAAGAGCCGGTCGCCGGGCTGCCCCTTCTTCGACGCCGCATACTCGATGATCAGGTACTCGCGCTCGCCGCCGTTGACCGTGCGCCGCACCATCTCGACGTACTTGCCGACGCCATGGGTCTCGTGCACGACGAAGTCGCCGGCCTTGAGCTGGATCGGGTCGATCTGGTTGCGTCGCCGCGACGGCATGCGGCTCGTGTCCTTGGTCAGCGAGCCGCGCTGCCCGGTGAGGTCGGCCTCGGTGAGGAAGGCCAGCTTGAGCGACGGCGCGACGAGACCGCCGAGCAGGTGGCCCGTGGTCACGTCGACGACGCCGGGTTCGACGGCGGCGTCGGCGACGAGCCGGGCGGGGATCTCGGCGCCCGAGAGCCGCTCGAGTGCGCGGCTCGCCGAGCCGTGACCGTCGAAGACGAGCCCGACGCGCCAGCCCTCACGGGTCCAGCGGCGCAGGTCGGCGAGCGCGGCGTCGATGTCGCCGCGGTAGTGCGGCGCCTGCTCGAACGCGCTCGCCTCGGTGCCGGGGTCGTCGGAGGTGAGCGCGGTGACGCCCCACCACGACAGCCCCAGCTCGGCGGCGTTCTCGCGGACGTCGTCCAGCTCGCGCAGCGAGGCCGCGCCGAGGTCGACCGGCGCCTGTCCCCCGCCGGCCGCGGCCGCCCACGAGGCGTCGAGGAACTCCTGCGAGGTGCGGACGAGGTCGGCGGCGCGGGTCCGGACGCGTTCGGGGTCGCAGACGACCACGAGGGTGCCGGCCGGCAGCTCGTCCAGCACCAGGCTCAACCGCTCGACGAGGACGGGCGCCAGCGCCTCCATGCCCTCGACCGCCTCGCCCCGGCTGATGGGGTCGAGCAGCTCACCGAGCTCGGGGTGCTCGCCCAGCAGTGTGGTCGCCCGCGCGCGCACGTCGTCGGTGAGCAGGAGCTCCCGGCAGGGGGCCGCCCACAGGCCGTGCTCGGCGATCTCGAGCGAACGCTGGTCGGCGACCTTGAAGTACCGGATCTCCTCGACCTCGTCGCCCCAGAACTCGACGCGCAGCGGGTGCTCCTCGGTGGGCGGGAAGACGTCGAGGATGCCGCCGCGGACGGCGAAGTCGCCGCGCTTCTCGACGAGCTCGCTGCGGCTGTACCCCGCGTTGACCAGCGCCACGACGATCTCGGTGAGCTCGATGCCGGTGTCGCCGGCGTGCAGCTCGACGGGCACCAGCTCGCCGAGACCGGGGACCTGCGGTTGCAGCAGCGAGCGCACCGGCGCGACGACGACCGAGACCGGCCCCGCGGCGGGGTCGTCGGCCGAGGGATGGGAGAGCCGGCGCAGCACGGCCAGCCGCTGCCCGACGGTGTCCGCGCGCGGCGACAGCCGCTCGTGCGGCAGCGTCTCCCAGCCCGGATAGAGCACGACGCGGTCGGGCGGCAGCAGGCAGCGCAGCACCTCGGCGAGTTCCTGCGCCTCGCGCTCGCCGCTGGTCACCGCGAAGACGGTGCGGCCGGTGCCGGCCGCCGCGGCGACTGCGAACGGTTGCGCGGCGGGCGGGCCGCTGACGGTGAGATCGGGTGAATCCGGGCGCTCGGTGATCGCCGTGAGGGCGGGATCACCGGCGGCCGCGGCCAGCAGGCCGGCAAGGGACACGACAAGCCTTTCGAAGCAGCACGAACGCCCCTGATCCGCGGGAGAGGGAGGGGTTGCGACCAACCCTACGCGCGCCCGACTCCGCGCCGCGACGTCGTCCGGCGGGCGCTCGGGCGTGGCGGCAGGCGGGCACCGTCGCGCCGGCCGGGGGGTGAGCGGTGTCCGATCGCGGCGACATCCGATACGGTGCTCCCATACGGCCGCCTCACAACGGTGTGGTGGCCGCTGGATCGCAAATCGGGGGATTTCGCGGTGTCGTCGGGGGCGGCGTTGCGTCGCGCACGGAGGCCGGTCGTACCGGCGTCCACAGCTCGCGCCGTGGTGACAACCACGGTGCTCTTCTCGGCTGCGCTCGCGTGGCCGGCCGCCGCGACGGCGGCGCCCTACCCGCCCACGCCACCCTGCGCGGTGTCGGCGAGCCGACACGTCACGGGCGCATCGGGCTCGTCGAGCGGTGCCGCGGCCACCGTCACGCCACCCTCGACGTCGACACCCAGCGCCGTCACGTCCTCACCGGCAGCGCACGCGGTGGCCACGACCTACGACGTCACCGGGACCGGCCTCGGGGCCACCCAACCGGTGAGCGTGCGACTGACCGCCACGGGGCGGCTGCTCGGTCGCACCCGCACGGACGCCACCGGCACCTTCCGCACCGTCGTCAGCGCACCCGCGCCGGCCGACCGGACCACGCCGCGCATCAGCGCGGCGTCGCCCGTGGGCTCGTGCACGTCCCCGCCGCCCGGCGGCGGCTCGGGCGGCTCGGGCGGCTCGGGCGGCTCCGGGGGCAGCGGCGACGCCGGCAGTGGGCCGGGGGGTGCCGCGCCGTCCGGCGCGACGGGCACCGGGAGCTCGGCGACGGGTCCGGGCTCCGGTCCCGGTGGTGGCGTGCCGTCCGGGTCCGCCGGAGCGGGCGCATCGGGATCGACGACGTCGGGGTCGGCGGCGTCCGGTTCGGGATCGTCGCGACCGACGACCCCGGGATCGGGGCCGGGGACGTCGGGGACGTCGGGGGCGCCGTCGCCCGGGTCCGGCGACGGTTCGGGTCCGGCCACCGGCGAGTCCTCCTCGGCCCCGCCGCCGCGCGCCGACCTGCCCCGCCCGGGCGACACCCCGCTCGGCATCGGGCTCGCGATCGCGGCGGTGCTGCTCGTCCTGGGCACGCTCGCCGTGCTGCTGCTGACCCGGCGCAGCGAACGATGACGGTCTGCCCGAATGCAGGCCAGCGTGAGGTCGTCGAGACCGGGCACAGGAACGGGCCCTTGGTCCCGGAGCGCGGAACGTGAATCTGGGTTATAGTCCGTGTGGAATTCGTGTGAGCGCTCAATTCGGGGGAAATGCGCTGTGTCTACTTCTGTGCGCCGTCTCGGTGCCCTTCTCGTCTCGCTCGCCGCGGCAGCGGCGTTCCTTCTCGTCGGCCTGACGTCGGCGAGCGCGGCCCCGGCCTACCCGCCGCCCGGCCCCACCTCCTGCACCGCAGCCGTCGGCAACGGCGGCGGCAACGGCGGCGGCCTGGGTGTCGGTGGCGCCAACGGGACCAAGTGCAACTTCGCGCCCACCAGCGCGCACCGCACCGACCCGTCCAGCAGCGACGCCAGCCGCACGACCTCGAACAACGACGCCACCGCGAGCACCGGCTTCGACTCGCTGACCGCGTCGCTGATCGCCGCTGCGCTGCTCGTCGGCGGAGGCGCGCTCATCGTCGCCGGCCGTCG
Source organism: Jatrophihabitans endophyticus (assembly GCF_900129455.1). Classification (NCBI taxonomy): domain Bacteria; kingdom Bacillati; phylum Actinomycetota; class Actinomycetes; order Jatrophihabitantales; family Jatrophihabitantaceae; genus Jatrophihabitans; species Jatrophihabitans endophyticus. The sequence continues at coordinate 172,195 of NZ_FQVU01000007.1, read as the reverse complement.
CCGCGGCACGCACTCCTGATCACACGTCACGGTGACGCGTCCGCCCAGGAAGCGTCACCGTGGCTGAGAGCGACGTGGCGGACAGCGGTGACCATTCCGCCGCCGAGGACCGGAACGCCGCCGGACCGTCCGACGACCATGGTGCGAGCGACAGCTCGACAGGTGGCCGCCGAGCGGGCCGCGCCCGTCTCGCCGTCACCGCGGGCTGGGTCCTTCTCGGTCTCCTCGTGCTCGGCGGAGTGTGGATCGTGGTCACCGGGATACTGGCCCGCAGCCAGCTGAACGCGGCTCGTGCCCAGCTCTCGCAACTGCGGACCGCCGTGGCAGCCGGACGTGCCGACGAGGCATCGCGACTCGTCGACGCCATCCGCGACCACACCGGCCGGGCAGCGGCTCTCACCTCGGGCCCGGCGTGGTGGGTGGGACGCAACATGCCCGGCGTCGGCAGCCCGTTACAGACGGTGAGCGTCGTCGTCACCCAGGCGAACCACCTCGCCGACGACGCCCTGCCGGGGGCCGTCGAGCTGGCACGGACGCTGCCGGCCGGGAACGGTGCGTCGTCCATCGACCTCCCGGCGATCGAGCACGCGCTCCCGGTCCTCGCGAGAGCGAGTGCGTCGACGAGCCGCGCGACCGACGCTGTCGCCGGTGCCGACCCCTCGTGGCTGCCGTTCGTGAGCAACACGCGTAGCGACCTACTGCGGCAGCTTCAGCGCCTGGACGGCGAGCTCAGCGGCGCCGATCGCGCGGCTCGGATCGCGCTGCCGATGCTTGGCCGGGATCGCCCGCAGCGCTACTTCGTCGGCTTCATGAACGAGGCCGAGTCGCGCGGTGGCGGCGGCATCGCCGGCGGGTACGCGATCGCCGTCGCCGACCACGGTCGGCTGCGCTTCGAACACTTCGGCACCGACTCCGACTTCGCGCACGTGCGCTCGAACGCCAGGCTGAGCCCCGAGCTGCTCGCCCGCTACGGCAACACCGACCCGACGGGCGTCATCCAGAACTCCAACCTCACCCCGGACTTCAGCGTGACCGGCCGGATCTGGGCCGGCTTCTGGGAGAAGCGGACCGGGGAGACGGTCGACGGCGCGCTCGCGGTCGACCCGACCGCCCTCAGCTACCTGCTCCGCGTCACCGGCGGGGCACGACTCGCCGACGGCACCCGCGTGACCACGGCCAACGTCGTCGGTCTCACCCAGCGAGACCAGTACAGGCGCTTTCCCGGGCTGACGCCGGCGGCCAACCGGGAGCGCAAGGCCTACCTGACCTCGGTCGCGCGAGCCCTGTCGAACCGGCTCGTGTCCGGGGGCGACCGGGCCAGGCTGGCCCGCGCACTGTCCCGCTCCGCTCGCGAGCGGCGACTGGTCGTGTGGAGCGCGAACGAACGGACCGAGTCCCTGCTGCGGACCGCGCAGTGGGCGGGGAGCTTCGGCAACGAACCCGGTGCACCGTATTCCGCCTTCGTCGTCAACAACGCGGCGGGGAGCAAACTCGACTACTACCTCGACCGCACGGCCTCCTACACCCGACGAAGCTGCGCCGCCGGCGGCGCCGCCACCGCGACCCTGACCCTGCGCAACTCCGCCCCCCGGCACGGGCTGCCGCCCTACGTCACCTATCGCGCCGACAAGCCTGCGTTCCGGACGCACCCCGGCGACAACCAGCTGCTCGTGACCTACTACGGCAGCGCCGGCGCATCGCTGCGCTCGATGACGGTCGACGGGCGAACCGTCGGCGGCGCGGTGCAGACCGAGAACGGCCTGCTCGCCGTGACCATCGCGCTGGAGCTGCCGGTCTCGACGAGCCGAACGGTCACGGTGACGCTGTCGGAACCGGCGTCGCACGGGCCGGTCCGCACCCTCGTCCAGCCGTCGGTCCGCCCGCCTCGGATGACTGTCGGAGGCGCGCGATGCGGATCCTGACGCGGATCCTGCTGCGGGCCCGAGCACGACGGGCCACCGGCGCCGCGACCCATGGCGTGCCCGCGGTCGCAGCGGTGCCGATGATGGGTACACCGTCCGACAAAGATGCGTGGCGGGTGAGGCGAGGGGCGATGTACGCAGGTAGGCGACGAGCCGCGGCGTCGACCGCCGTGGTCGCCGCGGGGCTGGCCCTGGTCATCGGCGCCCGACCCGCCGACGCGGCTGCGAAGGGTCACACGCCGGCCACACCGACGAAGTACCCGCCGTCGAGCTGTGTCCTCGGCATCAAGAGCTCCACCGTGATCCCCGGGCAGTCGATACGCATCACCGGAACCGGGTTCCGACCGCGCACGATCGTGTCCGTCACGTTCGCCTCGCCGGACGTCTTCAACCTCGGCAACGTCCGGGCCAACCGGTACGGCTCGTTCGAGCTGATCTCGGCGATCCCCGAGACCGCCACCCAGGGCCGCCACCAGGTGCGGGCCGTTCCCGGTGCGGCCTGCCAGTCCGCCACGGTGACGGTGAGCTCGTCCGATCAGGGCCTGCGGCCGGGTCGCGCGACCGACGAGTCCCCGGCGTCGAGCTCGTCGCGCCTCAGCACCGGCAGCGAGATCGCGCTGGGCGTGGCGATCGGCGGCGTGCTCCTCGTCGGCGTGGGATCGACTGCGGTCGGCCGTCGCCGCCGCCGCTCATGACCGAGGGCGACACCCGCCGGCTGCGCGTTCTGATCGGGGCGTACGCCTGCGGTCCGGGCGAGGGATCCGAGCCCGGCGCAGGGTGGGCGTTCGTCCGGGCAGCCGCCGAGCACAGCGACGTGTGGGTGGTGACTCGCCGTCGGTTCGAGCCGGCCATCCGTGCCGCCCTGGACGACGAGCCCGACCTCGCGGCGCACGTCCACGTGCGCTATCTCGACCTGTCCGACCGGGTGCTGCGCGCCAAACGGCGACACCGCGACGTGTACTGGTACTACGTGTTGTGGCAGCGCGCGCTGGCCGGGTTGGCCGCGGAACTGCACGCGACCGTGTCCTTCGACGTGGCCCACCACGTCACGTTCGCCTCCGACTGGCAGCCCTGTGGCCTGACGACGCTGAGCGACGTTCCCCTCGTGTGGGGCCCGGTCGGCGGCGCGACCTACCAGCCCACCCGGTTGCTGCGCTGGCTCGGCTGGCGCGGAGTCCTCGCCGAGACGGCGCGCTCCTGCTTCACCAGAGTCGCGCGGCGCGTCTGGGGCGATCCGATCGCCCGGCGGGCTGCCGTCGTCGTCGCCCTCAACACCGACGTCGCGCGCCGATTCGCTTACGCCCGGCGGGTGGTGGTCGAGCCCAACATCGCGCTGTACGACGATTTCCCGCAGCGGACGGCTACCCCCCGGGACGACGGGTCACGACGCCAGGCCGTCTTCGTCGGTCGACTCCTGCCGTGGAAGGGCCCGCAGCTGGCCATCCGGGCGCTCGCCCGCCCGGGGGGCGAACGGTGGGACCTCGCGTTGTACGGCGAAGGCCCGTACGAACCGGCCCTGCGCGCGCTGGTCGGCGAGCTCGGCCTCGGGTCGCGCGTGAGTTTCGAGGGGCACGCGCCGCGTTCGGACGTGCTCGCCGCGCTCGCCGCCGCCGACGCGCTGCTCTTCCCGTCCATGCACGACTCGGCAGGGTGGGTGGTCGGGGAGGCCAGCGCCGTCGGCTGCCCGGTCGTCTGCCTCGACGTCGGCGGCCCGCCCCTGTTGGCCGATCGCAATGGCCTCGTCTGCCCGATCGACGGCGACGTGGTGGGTGGTCTCGCCCATGCCCTGGACGCCTCGACCACGTTCGAGTCGGGGCCGACCGACCGCTGGTCCGCCGAGCGACTGCCCGCCATGACCGCTCGGTGGTACGCCGACGCGTGCGGCCGATCGGCACGAGCGTCCACCTCGACATAAAATTTGCGTCAAGGTATGGACACCTTTCGCGACCGCTGGCAAGGTACGAGGGGTTAGTCGCCCGCGGGGGGCACCACTGGGGTCACCGAAAGAGACCGCATGTCCCCCACCCGCACCCTCGCACGGCTGCGCGTCGCCGCAGTCGCGCTCGCCGTCGCTGTGCCCGCCCTCGCGATTCCCGCCTTCGGGTCCGCGACCGCCGCGGCGTCGACGGCCTGCACCGTCACCGTGACGCCCTCGTCGAACTTCCGCGCCGCGGTCAACTCCGGCGCGAACGGCTCGGTCGTCTGCTTCGCCGCGGGCGTGTACCGGGTGACGGCGCCGCTGGCCCCGCGGCAGGGACAGACGCTGCGCGGCGAGCCCGGCGCCGTCCTCTCGGGCGCGGTCGCCGTCGACAGCTGGGCGGCGTCGGGCGCGCGCTACGTCGCCCACGGCTACCTCCCCGCGGCCTACTCCGACGGCGGGGTCTGCGAGAGCACGACCAGCAACGACTGCCGGCTCGCCGAGACGCTCCGGGTGAACGGTCGGCTGCTCAGCAGGGCCAGCAGTGCCGCCACCGTCACCGCCTCGAGCTACTACGCCGACTACGACACCAACGACATCTACCTCGGTGTCGCCCCGGCCCCCGGGCAGGCCGAGCTCTCGCGCACCCGGATCGGCATCCAGTCCTCGTCCTCCGACGTGGTCGTCGAGGGATTCACGATCGAGGGGTTCGCGTCGCTCTACCAGCGTGGGGCGGTCATGGTCTGCGGCCCCCGCTGGACGGTCCAGAACAACGTCGTGCGCTGGAACCACAACGTGGGGATCCAGCTCGCCCTCAGCGACGACGCACGGATCCTGTCGAACACGATCGACAGCAACGGCGAGACCGGCGTCTCGCAGTGGAAGTCGACGGGCGTCGTCATCAGCGGCAACACCATCTCGAACAACAACACCGACGGGTACTGGATCGCCGACGGGCAGTCGGGCGGGATCAAGTTCGCCGAGTCCACCGCGCTGTTCTCGAAGAACGTGGTGGCGGCCAACAAGGGCGTCGGGGTGTGGGCGGACTCCTACACCTACGGGATCACCATCGACCAGAACGTCATCCGTGACAACGACGCCGACGGCGTCCGCTTCGAGATCAGCAAGAACGGCGTCATCTCCGACAACCAGATCTCCGACAACGCCCTGCACCTCGGACGCACGTCGGGAACGTCGCTGTACAGCGGCGGTGGGGTCAACATCTCCAACGCGAGCCAGGTCTCGATCTCGGGCAACTCGATCAGCGGGAACCTCAACGGCATCGCGCTGCAGGACCGCAATCGCAAGGCCGCGCCCAGCGGGGAGAGCTATCACCTGGCGGACGTGTCGGTCACGGCCAACACGGTCGACATGCACGACGGGGGCGCCACGGGCGTGGTCCAGAACAGCGGGATCACCGACATCGTCACCGCCAACAACCTGCGGTTCAACGCGAACCGCTACCTGCTCGCAAGCACGGTCGACAAGCGCTTCTACCAGGTCGGCGGTGCCCTGACCTTCGCGCAGTGGCAGAGCACCCAGGACAGCACCGGTTCGGTCCGGCGCTACTCGGAGGCGACGCCCACCCCGACCCCGTCGACGACGGCCCCCACGCCCACACCGACCCCGGACCCGTCGACGACGCCCCCCACACCGACGCCCACGCCGGACCCGAGCACCACCCCCCCCACCCCGGACCCGACCAGCACCACCCCCACCCCGGACCCGAGCACCACGACTCCCCCCACGTCCGTGCCCACCACGACACCGCCCACGTCCGTGCCCACCACGACACCGCCCACATCCGTGCCCACCACGACACCGCCCACGTCCGTGCCGACGCCGAAGCCCACGCTGCCGACGATCTCGCTCACCGGCGGGAAGGTGACCGACACCTTCGCGCGCCGCGTGAGCAAGGGTTGGGGTTCCACCCACGGCCACGCCTGGACCAACAAGGCCCAGCAGCTCCGCGCGAGCGGAAACCGTGGCGTCGCCGCCCTCTCGCGGGGGGTCTGGTTGGACAACACACTCCAGGGCATCCGCAAGACGAACGTGACGCTCACCAGCCGGCACCGCGTCCTCGGCACGATCGGGGGAACGGGGACCTATCTCAGCCTGGACGCGCGCGTGATCGCCAAGAACGTGCAGTACCAGGGCACCGTCCGCGTCCTACCGAACGGCAAGATCAGCGCGATCATCTACCGGTTGAACCACGGTGCGGCGCGCATCATCGGCACGGAGGTCTTCCTCGGCACCCGCTTCTCGACCGGCTCCCCCATCGCCGCCTCGTTCTCGGTGAAGGGGACGTACCCGACGGCACTGTCGATGACCGTCGTCCACGGTTCGGGCGCCGGTTCGGCCGTGCGCGTGACGGCGAAGGACTCGACGCCGGCGCTGCAGCACTCCGGTGGAGTCGGCGTCACCCAGGGGCTGTCGTCACGGGCACGAGCCTCGGAGAAGGTGCAGGTCCGCTACGACCGCTTCATCGTCGCGTACTAGCGGACCGGATCCGCGGCCTTCGGTACGATCCATATCCAGTCGAGCCAGTCCCAGGAAGTGTGGATGTCACCGATCAGCTACGGCGTCAACGCGTGCTTCGTGCGCCACGGCCGCGTCGGTGGGGCCGAACAGGCGACGGTCAACCTGCTCGAGGGATTGCGGACGGAGGCCCGCGCCACCGAGGAGTGGGTCGTCTACGACCGTGAGCCGCTGGTCACGCGCAGTGACCTAGCCCCGGTCCGCGAGCACACGCTGCGAGACGTCCGCCGGCTGAACCGGATGGCGTACGAGCCGGTGGCGCTCTCGGCGCGTCGCCAGCCCGCCGCGTGGCTGCACCTGAACTACGCGACCCCTGCCGGATTGCGCGCGCCGGCGGTCACGGTGATCCACGACGCGCAGTACGCGCATTACCCGGAGAACTTCTCCACCGTGAAGCGGACCTGGCTCGCCCGCGCTCACGCGCACACCGCACGACGTGCGGACGCGATCGTGGCGATCTCCGAGTTCACCGCACAGGATCTCGCTCGCCTGCACGGGCCACGCATCAGCGACAAGATCACCGTGATCCCGAACGCCGTCTCCTTCCGCCGGCTGCTGGTCGACGACGGGCAGCGCGACACCCCGTTCGGACGCGACCGGCCGTTCATCCTGTCGGTCGCGGCACCGTACCGGCACAAGAACCTGCAGACCCTGATCGCGGCCCACGAGTCGATCGCGCGGCGGCACGACGTCGACCTGGTGCTCGTCGGGCAGGACCGCGACGCGATGGTGGGGCGCGCGTCGGCGGTGCGGCTCGACCCCGCCGAGACCGGGCCGCGCGTGACCTACACCGGATTCGTCGACGACGCCGTGTTGGGTGCGCTCTACCGGGCCGCGGCGGTCTTCGCCTTCCCGTCGCTGTTCGAGGGCTTCGGCCTGCCCGTCATCGAGGCCCTCGGTCTCGGCGTTCCCACCGTGACGACACGGTGCGGCTCGATACCCGAGGTCGGCGGTGATCTCCCGGTCTACGTGCAGGACCCGATGTCGGTCGCCGAGCTCGCCGACGCGCTGGTGTCCGTGCTCGACGAGCCGGACGCCGTGCGGCCGAGCGAGGCCCAGGCACAGTCGCTGCGCGAGCGGTTCTCCCCCACCACGGTCGCCCGGCAGTACGCCGAGTTGGTGCGGTCGGTCGCAGCCTGACCCGCACTCAGTTCGCGAAGGCGGACCCGGGAATGCGCACCGTCAGCAGCCGACTCCCCTGACCCCCGTCGCGTGTCGCCCCGAACACGACCACGGAGCGGGGACGCGGCGAGCGGACGCCGACGAGGAAGACCTGCAGGTTGTCGGTCGTCGTCAGTCGGAACGGGGTCGCTGCGCCGGCACGCCCCGAAGCCGACGCGAGCGCGAAGTAGATGATCGGCCCGGCACCACGCCCCGGGTGGCGGAATGCCCCACGCAGGTTCCAACCGCCGTTGATCACGTCGTACTTCATCTGCAGGAAGCGCAGCGCCGACCCACGTGGCACCGTCGCGCCCGCGGGCAACGGGTGATACGTCTTGTCCCAGCTGCCCGTAGCCAGCGGCGTGGGCGGCGTCGTCGTGGGCGAGGAGGCGCCGCCCGTCCCGGACGCGGACGAGCGCGGCGGCGCGGTGGTCCGGCCCGGCGTCGAACTCGACGACGCCGGGCTCTCGGAGACCACCGACGACCCCGCGCTGGCGGGAGTCGTCGTCGCGGCGTCCTTGCCGCTCCCGCCGTCGCAGGCCGCGACGAACACCGCCACCGCCGCCACGCTCGCCGCGATGCCGAACGGCAGACGCGGACCCGTCCTCGTGGTGGTGGGCACGGCATTCCTCCGCTGGTTCATCGGCTGCGTCCGCCGGACCGGCGCCGCTCGGACGGACCTCAACAATAAGGCCGTCCGAGCGACGTCCGGATCCGGTTCAGGACGGCTTGACCGCCGACAGATTGGTGAAGCTCGCGACCACCGGGGCGTTCGTCGAGCTGCCCGACGAGATGAACGCCAGGCCGATGGTGCCGGCCGCCTGCAGCCCCGCCGTGCTGTCGGTGGCTGTCACCTGCCACGCCGTCGGCTCCGCGACGGACGAGTTCCAGACCCGCGCACGCACCGACGTCGGCGACGTCCCGGTCACCTGGACCCGCAACCGCAGCACCGTGCCCGGCGTGTAGGTGAGCCCGGCGATCGTCGTCTGTGCCGCGATCTGCGTCGGCGTGCCGTTCGCGTCGACCCGCTCGAGGCCGATCGACACCGCACCGCCGGCGAGCAGCCTGACCTTTGCCTGGTAGATGCCGGTGCCGACGACGCGACGACCCTCGACCGAGACGTACATGCCGCCGCCCGTCGCTGCCTTGTCCGTCGTGAAGCCCGCTACGACGTCGGCGGACGTCGTCGAGACACCGGTGAGGTACTGCGCGGTCTGCGCCCCCGCGGTCAGCGACTGGAACTTCGCCGCGCCGCCGGACACGGAGTAGCGCGACGCGCTCCCGGCGCCGAGCTTCCACGCACCACCCGTGTCGGCCGTGCCCAGCCCGTTCGTGACGGTGCGGTCGAACGCGTCGCTCGCCAGGGTCTCGCGGGCCGCCGCGGTGTGGGTGACGGTGTCCGTCGCCCCGCCGTTGTCGGTCACGGTGAGCGTGACCGTGTAGTCGCCGGCCGAGGCGTAGGAGTGCGTCACGGTGGCACCCGACGTGGTGTCGGTCTTCCCGTCGCCGAAGTTCCACGCGTACCCGGTGACCGACCCGTCGGCGTCGGCGGAGGTCGAACCGTCGAACGAGCAGTCTCGCTGCGTGCACGTCACCGTGAAGCGGGCGGTGGGTGCCGAGTTGGGCGCGGTCGCCGTCGCCGTGTGCGAGACGGAGTCCACCGCACCGTCGTCGTCGACGACCTGCAGCGCCACGGTGTAGTCGCCGGCCGAGGAGAACGTGTGCGAGACCTTCGCACCCGAGGTGGTGTCGGACTTCCCGTCGCCGAAGTTCCACGCGTACGCGGTCACCGAGCCGTCGCTGTCCGTCGAGCCGGAGCCGTCGAACGTGCACGTCAGATTTGCGCAGCTGAGCGCGAAACTGGCCGTCGGCGGTGAGTTCGGCGCCGTGGCCACGGCGGACTTGGTCACGGTCGCGGTCGCCTGCCGGTTGTCGCTGACCGTGAGCGACACCGTGCGCGTGCCGGCGCTGCCGTAGGCGTGGTCCACCGTCGGTCCGGTCGTCGTCTTGCTGCTGCCGTCGCCGAAGTCCCATGCGTAGCTGGTGATCGAGCCGTCCGGGTCCGAGGACGCCGACCCGTCGAAGGAACACGTCAGATCGGTGCAGTTGACCGTGAACGAGGCCACCGGCGGTTCGTTGGAGCCGTTGCGCGCCGCGTAGTGGGACGAGACGTCCTGCGCGGTGAGGGCGGTCGGGTACACCGACACCTCGTCGATCGAGCCGTTGAAGGCCGAGCTGCTGGAGCTCCAGGTCGTGTCGTTGCCGACCCGCCAGTACCCGGTGAAGTTCTCCGAGACCGTGTTGGAGTTCGTCCCGATCAGCTGACCGTCGACGTAGAGCGCCATCCCGCCGCTGCCCATCGTCGCCACCACCTGGTGCCAGGTGTCGTCGTTGTAGGCGGTTGCCGTCGTGACGGTCGCCGCGCTGCCGTTGTAGGCACCGAAGACGAGCGTGCCGTCGTTCTGCATGTAGACGTGGCGGTCGTAGTGGCCGCTACCGCCGACCTGCGAGGACCCGAAGCCGATGATCTTGCCACCGACGTTGGTCGACGTCTTGAACCACGCCTCCTCGCTGTAGGTGGTCGGGTTGGCGACCGCCTGGTTGCTGTAGACCCCGCCGCCGGAGAAGCGGACCGAGGTGCCGTTCCCGCCGTCGAGCGCGCCCGGCTGCCCTTGCGTGTAGCTGCCGTAGTACGTGCCGCCGTTGCCCGGCCCGGCGGCATCGGCTGCCGCGGAGCCGGCGGTCTCGTCGAGCCGCCAGTACAGCGAGGGGTTCGACTTGTAGACGGCGCTGCCGTAGGTGTCCGACGGGCTCTGCGGGCGAACGGTCGCCGTTTGGCTCGACGTGTCGGTGGTTCCCGAGTTGTCGGTGACCGTGAGCTTCACCGGGTAGGTGCCCGCGGTGGCGTAGTCGTGCGTCGTCGTCGGTCCTGCCGTGGTGACCGTCTTCCCGTCGCCGAAGTCCCAGGCGTAGGAGGTGATCGAACCGTCCACGTCGTCCGATGCCGAGGCGTCGAAGGAGCAGGGTTTCGCGGTGCAGTCGACGGTGAACGACGAGGTCGGTGCCACGGCGTAGCCGGCCGCTGCGTAGTGCTTCGCCACCTGCGTCCGGCTCAACACGACCGGGTAGGTCGCGACGTCCGAGATCAGGCCGTTGAAGAAGTTGGACGACGGCTGGCCGGGCCACCCGTTGATGTTGTCACCCCCGATGCGCCAGTAGCCCCGGAAGGTCTGCGAGCCGGTGGCGGCGGCCGTGCCCTGGGCGACGCCGTCGACGTAGAGCACCATCGCTCCGCTGACCATCGTGCCGACGATCTGGTGCCACTTGCCGTCGTTCAGCGCGGCCTTGCTGGTCACCGTCCAGGTGCCACCGGAGTAGACGCCGAAGGTGACCCGCCCGTCGTTCTGCATGTAGAGGTGACGGTCGTAGTTGCTGCTCGTTCCCGTCGGCGAGTCACCGAAGCCCAGGATCTTCCCGCCCTGGTTCGTGGTCGTCTTGACCCACGTCTCCTCGCTGAACGTGCTCGGTCCGGCGAACAGCTGCGCGGTGCTCACGATGCTGCTGCTGCCGTTGAACGAGGCCGACCCGACGCCGCCGGTGCCGCTGGGCTGACCCAGCGTCACGTTGGAGTAGGTGCCGGTGCTCCGGTAGGCCGGGTTGCCGCTGTCCGCCGCCGTGGTGCCGCTGGTCTCATCGAGCTTCCAGTAGTTCGACGCGCCGTCGGCCGAGACCAGGGTGCTGTAGTTGGGCGCCGACGCGGACACCGTCACCGCGCTGGTCCAGTTGGAGTACGTGGATCCGACGCCGTCCGTCGCCTCCACCCGGTAGTAGACCTTGCTGCCGGGCGTCAGCCCCGTGTCCACGAACTGCGCGCTCGGGATGTTCCAGAACTTGGAGTTGAGGGTGAGCGTCTTGATCGGGGCAGTCGTGCCCTGCCGGTAGATGTTGTAGGTCAGGTCCTCGTCGTCGGCGTCGAGAGCCGCGGTGAAGGTGACCTGCACGGCGTTCGGGCCGACGACGCCGGCGACCGGCGTCTGCACCTTGCCCGGCGGCGTCTCCGGCGTGGCGGCGAAGCGGGTCAGGTGCGCCTGCGCGGCGCCGTTGACCGTCGTGAAGTCACCGCCGACGAAGACCTGGGTGCCGTCGGTCGCGAAGGCGAGCGGTCCGACGTTGGTCGGCGCCGCGGCGTTCGTGGTCGGGAACCAAGGCCCGATCCGGCCGTTCGCGGGATCCTGGACGAGCAGGAAGTGGTTCGCCGCACCGACGCCGGCGTTCTGGCCGAAGTCACCCTGGTCGGAGCAGTCGTGGGCGTGCGAGCCCTTGAACAGCCAGTTCCCGACGTACTGGATGGCCTCCGTCGCGCCGAGGCAGTTGCTCCGCCACACGAGCGCGCCGGTGTTGACGTTGCCGGCGAAGGTGCCGTCGAAGCAGCCGCCGCCGTCACCCGCGGCGGACGCGTAGACGGTGTCGCCCTTGACCACGATGTTGCGCACTCGGCTCACGCAGTAGCTCGACACCGGCGGCATCGCCGACTGCGCCGGGAAGGCGAGCGGCGTCCCCGTGGTGGGGTCCACCGCGGCGAAGGCCCGCTCCGGCTGGCCCTGCAACGTGTTGAAGTCGCCACCGACGAAGACCTTCGAACCGTCCTCGGAGACCGCCACGGCCGCGGGGTTGTCGCCGTCGGCGTTCGGGTCCCACGGGAGGAGCGCGGCAGTGGACGCCGAGACCGCGGCCATCTTGTTGCGCGTGGCGGTGTTGACCATGCCGAACGGCCCGACGAAGTACACCGAGTCGCCGTACTGCGCGATGTCCTCGACGCGGTACGACACGTCCGGCTTCCAGGCCGACACGACCGACATCGACGACACGGTGATCGCCGCGAGCCGCTTGTGGGTCTGCCCGCCGATGGAGGTGAAGTCGCCGCCCACATAGACGCGGGAACCGTCCGGCGAGGCCTTGAGCGCCCACACCTTGCCGTTGGGCTGCGGGTTGAAGCTCGTGATCAGGTCGCCGGTGGTCGCGTTGAACGCGGCGAGGTAGCTTCGCGCGACCTCGCCCGAGCCTGCGGCCGAACCGGGCGGGCGCACGCTGGTGAACTCGCCGCCGACGAACAGCACGCCCTTGGCGACCGCCATGGCGCGCACCGTGTCATTGGGCTGCCAACTACTGGACGCGGTGGCGGAAACGCCCGTCACGTCCGCGGCGTTCGCGGCGGGCGCAGCGGCCAACACCGGAATGCCCATAATGAGCGCAGCACAAAGTAGAACTCGCTTGAACATTGATTGGCCCCCGCCAAAGTCCCCCGACAAAATCCCCGGGACTTAATGTAGGCCAAACATCGAGGGCCATCAACTCGGCGCTCACGACGCGACGGAACGGCCGGGCGCGACGCGCCGCTTGACCGGTTTTGTCCGCCCCGAACCGGCATGCGACGCGGAACTCTGGCGCTCTCTAGCCGGGTTCGGGAACCGAGACCGGCACGGCGCAACCCCGCCCGACACCGCGGCCGGCCGACGACGGTCGGCATAGCTGGCCAGCGCCACCACCATCAGCATCAGCAACAGCGGCGAGGCGTCGCTCAGCCCGGTCTCGCTCGCACCGTCGATCGCCAGATAGGTCATCAGGAAGACGCAGCAGGCACGGACGAACGGCGTGCGGGCCCGGAACGCCATGACCAACGTGGTGAGGAACGCGGCGGCCACGAGGCCGAGCCCGATCAGCCCCGACTCGTAGTACAGCGTGATCCAGCTGCTGTCGATCGGTGCGAGGCTGAGGGTGTTGTCGGGGCGCCGGATGAAGACCGACGTGTGGCCCAGGCCGCGACCGAGCAACAACGTCGTCGTGTCGACGGGGAGATGGATGATGTAGTTCCACGCGACCGTTCGACCGGTCAGCGACGACAACTGATCCGTCGACTGACCTCGCTTGACCCACGCCAGGATCAGCGGCACGGCCGGCAGCGCGGCGACGATCGCCCAGACCAGGCAGCGCCGCAGCCGCCGGCCACCGTCCGATCGGAGCGTGGCCACCGCCGCGATCAGCAGCCCGAGTCCGAGCGCTCCGGTGGCCGTCCTCGTGCGACTCAGCACGAGCAGGGCGAGCCCGAGCAATGCGACCGTGCCGGCCGGCAGCGGCCTGACGCGCCGGAACGCCCAGTGCAGCACCGCGAACCCGGCGAGCACGGCGCCGATCTCGCCGATGCGCGTGGGCAGCATCGGCAGCAGCGGCCCCACCAACCGTCCGCCGGCGGAGAACGGGGTGCCGTTCTGCCACGCCCGGTCGGGCAGCAGGACGGGTCCGAGGATCGTCGTGACCCCGAAGACCAGGTATGACAGGAACATCGCCGTGATGATCCGCGTCCGCGAGTCGCGAAGATGCGACCACAGGCACAGCGGGATGACCAGGAAGATCAGCAGGCGGACCACGCGGGTGCCCACCGACAACGTCCCGCCGATGAGCATCGTGCTCGCCACCGCCAGCCCGGCGTAGACGAGCAGGTACCACCAGAGGGCAGGTACCCGACCCCGGATCGCGCCCCGGGCACAGACGATGGCGAGCAGCAGGCAGCCGGCGACCAGCACACCCTTCGAGGCATTCGACGACTGACCGCTGCTTCCGATGCTGGCCCTCGACCACGGCTGCACGCTGACCAGCAGCAGCAGCCACACCGACGTCACGACGGCGGTGGACACCCGCGCGGCCGTCGCGGATCGCGTGCCCAGCAGCGCGTCACCGAGGCGGTCCGGCGGCCGCGCGAGCGTGGCCCGATCGACGACCAAGACGGGCCCTAGCGCCGTTTGTTGCCGCGTGCGGACCGTCGGGTCTGGCCCGACGAGCGCTTGCGCGCCGCGGCCGGCGACCTGGACGGCCCGACTGTCCGGGCAGGCGACTCGGTCGCTGCCGAGTCCTCGCGGCTCGAGATCGCGTCGTCCGAGAGCTGGGGTTCGGAGGCAGTCGGTTCGGCCGGCTCGACCGGCTCGACCGGCTCGACCGGCTCGACCGGCTCGACCGGCTCGACCGGCTCGACCGGCTCGACCGGCTCGACCGGCTCGGTCGGCTCGGTCGGCTCGATGGGCGATGGCGGTTCGCCGGCCACCGGTTCGAGCTCGGCTGCCGGCGTCGAGATCTGCGGCCCTGCCACGGCCGTCGGCTCCGGCTCGGCACGCGCCGCGGGGCGTACCGGGCGGTCGGTCCGCTCCGTCGCCGGGAGTGCGACCGCCGGCGGCGCCACCTCGCCGCCGGCCGGCACGGTGACGACACCCGCGGGTTCGAGGCCGGCGTAACGCAGCGATTCGGCGGACTGTCGCAGCAGCGCGCCACGGTCGGAGCCTCGGGCAACCGCCAGGACGGACACCGCGGTGGCCGGCAGCGCCACCGATGCCCGGTTCGCCGCCTCTGCCCGCGCCAGCCAGATGCGGACCGGCTCCCCGCGCCGGCCCGCTGCTCCGAGCGTCGGTTCGGCCGCATCGTGCGAGGCGTCCCCGTCCCCGACGTCGACGCGAAGGCGCGCGAGCTGCTCGAAGCGACGCCCGACCTCACCGGCCACCGGCTCGGCGACGACGGCGAGGGGCAGCTGGAACGTCGTGGCTGCGGCACGCAGGGCCGGGATCTCGTCGTCCGCGGCGACGACCTCCACGGAGTTGCCGAGGGCCACGTACCCGGCGGCCAACGCCATCGCCGCGTGGGCGTTGGCGGCCGCCGTGGTCAGGGGACGCACGACCACCTCGTGACCGGACACCCCTGCTTCGTCGCGCAGCCGGTCGATGGCGCGCGCAGCCAACGCCGGCGCGTCTCCCAGATCGGCCGGGTTGTCGTCGACGCCCCGCCGCGTCGGCAGCCACCGCTGCCGACGTCGTAGGTGACGGAGATCGAGCAGGACCGGCGCGCCCGCCGCGAGCTCGAGGTCGGCGTCCGAGCGCAACCGGTCGGACAACCGACCCGACACGATCGCGAAGACGACACCGGCCACGAGCCCGCCGAGCAGGCCGAACGCCGCCCACCTGATCGCGGACGGTGACTCGTCCGCGGAGGCGACGGTGGCAGGCCGGGGGACGCTGCCGCCACCGTCGAACGCCTGCGCGGCCGAGTTGAGCTGCGACGCCCGCGTCGTCGAGTCGTCGGCGGCGCTCAGCAACGACTGTTGACGCTGCAGCAGACTGCTGGTCGAACGGGAGTTCTCCCGTTGCGCCTTCGCGATCTGATCCCCGAGCTGGGTGGCGGCCCTCGTCTTGGACGCGGCCTCGGCGGCCGCCTCCTTGCCGAGCGTGAACAGTTCGGAGCGGCCCTTGTTCTGCCGGTACGTCAGGTAGGCCCGGGCGAGTGCGTTGGCCCGCGACACCGCCTGCCTCGCGGTCGACCCGGTGGCCTTGACCGAGAACGAGTTCTCGGTGACCGCCGAGGCGGCGGCCCCGGAGAGGAAGGTCGAGGCGTCGCCGGCACGGTCGCCGAGCGCATCGACGGCGATGGAGACGACGGTCGGGCTGGCGATGATGCGCGCCTGCGTGTCGGCCGACAACTCGAGGCCGAGCGGACCGGCCGTGCTGACCGCGGCCTCGTTGGAGATCGAGGCGGGCAGCGTGTAGGTACCGGTGATCAACTCGGCGGTGGCGCTCCAGCTCCGCGCTCGGCTCAACCCGTAACCCGCTCCGAGGACCAGACCGACGACGCCGAACAGGACGATCGTCTTCCAGTACCAGTGCGCGAATCGCGAGATCCACTCTCGCGGCGACGTGCCTTCGTCCAAGGTTGGTGACCTCACTCGGGATCGACGCACGATGCTACGTCACGGACGACGCATCGGCGCTGTGGCGCCGGGCCGGGGCGTCGGAGCCCTCGTTCGCGCCGAAGCGGGAGCGCTCCGTCAGGTAACCGGACCACCAGACGGACAGGTAGACGACCGAGGCGGCGAACAGGCCGTAGGCCGCCCCGCGGGCCCCGTCCACGGCCACACCGACGAGTGCGCCCGCCAGCTGGGCCAACGAGGCGAAGACGCGGACGGCAAGGCTGCGACGAGCTGCCTTGAACGCGCGCAGCCCGACGAACGCGCCGGTGTTCAAGCCGTTGGCTATCTGATAGAGCGACAGCGGCAGGAGCAACGACGACGCGGCAAGCCAGGACGTGCCGACCAGCCCCGAGGTGACGGCGGCCGGGGCGAGACCGAGGATCAACCCCCATGCCAGCGCACCGCCGCCGACGAGGACCGAGATCGCCACGGCGACGGCGTCCAGCCTGCGCAGCCCCCGGTGCATCGCCCGCACCGCCTCCGGAACCGCCACCAGGCCGATGCCCTGGGACACGACGTTCACCGGGCCGAGCGCGATCTGCACGAGTTTGAGCTGCCCGACGGCGACGAGGCCGGAGACCAGGCCGATCGCGAAGAGGTAGACCTGCTGCGTCCCGGTGAACAGCACGGTCTCGGCGAGGAAGCGCGGCCACAGGGTTCGGTTCTCCCGCAGCCAGGCCAGTGCCAGCCGCGGGTCGGGCAGCAACCGCGCCTGGACCGCGCCGAAGCACGCGGCGACGCACGCCGAGAGGCCCCAGGCGAAGGTGAGCGAACTCGCCGACGCGTCGCTCACCTCGTTCGCGATGACGAAGGCCGGCACGAGCAGGACGGTCCACACGGCGTCGTTGACGAAGGACTTGCGACCCTCGGCACTCGCGAAGAAGATGTTGCGCCAGGCTTCCTGCAGCAGCAGACCGGGCATCGTCGCGCCGAGCGCGATGAGCAACCAACGGAAGTCGCCGCCGATGACGACGCCGACGAGGACGAGCACACCGCCGACCGCGGCGCCGGTCCACAACGCCGTGCCACCGGCCCGCCGGGAGGCGTCACGCGTGGCGTCGCTGTCCGCGGCGGAGAAGCGGACGACCAACGCGTCGGTGCCGATGGCGCGAACGACGCCCACCATGACCGAGTAGATGGAGAAGGCCACGGCGAAGACGCCGAACTCGCGTGGTGACACGACCCGCGCCACCATGATGCCGACGCCGAAGTTCGACAGGCTGCTCAGGGCTTGGTCGGCCAGTCCCCAGCCAAGGCGTTTGGCGACGGCTCGGGCGGACTGCACCGCCGTCGTGCTCATGCGATTCCTTCGTCCGACTCTCGACCGACGTTGTGGGGCGATCCCACTCTAGGGCCGCGACGCGACCGCGCGCGGCCGCTGGCGGAGCGCACCCCACACGAAGGTCGGCACCGCGCGTGCGTAACGCCGCCAGAGCCGGCGCGGCTCCTGTGCCAGCCGAAACAGCCACTCGACGCCGTGCCGCTGAGCCCACAGCGGAGCCCGCCGGACGCGGCCGGCATGCATGTCGAACGCAGCGCCGACCCCGATCACCACGGCGCGGTCGAAGAGGTGGATGTGGTCGGCCATCCACTTCTCCTGCTTGGGCGCGCCGAGACCCACCCAGACGAGCGCGGCGCCCGATTCGTTGATGGCCGCGATGTCGGCCGCGACCTCGTCGGGCGTCATCGGCCGGTACGGCGGCGAGGCCGTGCCGGCGACCCGTAGCCCCGGAATGTCCGCGCGCAGCCGCTGGACCATCTCCTCGGCGACGCCGGGCGCGCCACCGTAGAAGAAGGAGTCGTGTCCCCGGTCGACGGCCTGCCGCAGCGTCTCGGGCAGCAGGTCCGGGCCGCACACCCGGGTCATGTCCGAGAACCCGGCACGCTTGCCGGCCCACACGAGGGGCATGCCGTCGGGCAGTGTCATCCCCGAGCCGTTGTAGACCGAGAGCAGCTCGGGATCCGCGGCGGCGTTGACGAGCCCGTTGGTGTCCGACACGCACACGTAGGCACGCCGTCCCGCGTCGACCCACGCGAAGATCTGCTCGGTGGCGCTGGACATGGAGGCGGCTGTCACCTCCACGCCCAGCACCTCGAACCGCGCGAGCGTCGACCGCGCGCCGTCGCAATCCTGATCGGTCACGAGGCGCTCAGACACCCGCGGTCTGCATGCTCCGCGTCACCTGCTCGTGCACCCACTCGTACGTGCGCGTCATGCCGTCGAGCAGCGTGATCGAGGGCTCCCAGCCGTAGCGGGCGACGATCTCGGTGTTGTCGCTGCTGCGGCCCCGGACGCCCTGCGGCGCGGACAGGTCGTAGCGGCGCTCGAGCTCGACGCCGGCGATCTTCTCGACGATGTCGACGAGACCGTTGATGGAGACCAGCTCGGCGCTGCCGAGGTTGACCGGACGCGGGTCGTCGCCTCGCAGGATCAACTGGCTCCCCGCGACGCAGTCGTCGATGTACATGAAGCTGCGCGTCTGGTTGCCGTCGCCCCAGATGTCGATGGAGTGGTCACCGGTCAGCACGGCCGTCGCGACCTTGCGGCAGATCGCCGCCGGCGCCTTCTCACGGCCGCCGGTCCACGTGCCGATCGGGCCGTACACGTTGTGGAAGCGGGCGACCCGGGTCTCGACACCGAAGTCCTCGAGGTAGTGCCGGCACATGCGCTCGCTGAACAGCTTCTCCCAGCCGTAGCCGTCCTCGGCGTCGGCGGGGTAGGCGTCCTCCTCGCGCAGCGGCACGACGTCGGGCGACGTCTGGTGCCCGGCGGCGTAGACGCAGGCCGACGACGAGTAGAAGTAGCGCTCGACGTCGAACTCGTGCGCGGCCATCAGCACGTGCGTGCTGATGAGCACCGACAGCATGCACTCGGCCTTGTGGCGCTCGATGAACCCCATGCCGCCCATGTCCGCGGCCAGGTTGTACACCGTCGTCGAACCGGCCACGGCCTCCCGCGCGTGCTCGAGCAGCGAGACGTCCAGCACGCGGGAATCGGCCGCGGGTGCGATCTGCGACCACTCGTCGAGCGGCTTCTTGTCGACCGCCCGGACCGAGTAGCCCTGACGCAGCAGATCCGCGGTCAGGTGACCTCCGATGAACCCGCCCGCGCCGGTCACCAGCACGTCAACACGATCGACCATCTTGTTCCCCCGAACTCGACTTGTGGACGCCGGCGGCCTCGCCGCCGGCGGAATGCCGGCCCCGTGAATCGGCACGGTCAGGACGGCTCATCCCGAGGCTCGATGTTAGCTCAAAGTTAAGTTGTTGACCAGCACGGTCACGCCGACAGGGCGCGCATCTCGTGGAACCAGCGGTAAGCGCCGACGACGAGGAAGACGGCGTTCGCTGCGAAGAGCAGGGAGTAGACGACGCCGAACACCAGGTGGCTCGCCAGCACCGTCATGGCCAGGCAGAACACGCCGTAGTCGTTGGGCAGCACGACGATCGACCGCAGGAAGGGGGCGTGCTGGTCCGGATTCATGTTCGGTACCGCCGACCCGACGATGCCCTGGCGTTGGAAGTTGATGCGCCGGAGCAGGTCGGCCAGCACGAGGCCCATGAAGAACGTCGTCGCGACCGCGGAGAACCCGAGGGGGATCAGCAGGTAGCCCGGGTGGTCGAGGTCGTAGAACCGGAACCAGCACACGGCGACCGCGAGGTGGATCGTCGCGTTCTTGAGCGCGTCGACGACATGGTCGGTCCACTCGCCGGCCGGGCTGCCCCCGCCGCGCAGCCGGGCGAGCTGGCCGTCGGCCGAGTCCAGTGCGTAACCGAGGAGCAGCACGACCGCGACCACCACACCGGACACCGCGGTGGGGCGCACGGTGGCGATGCCCGCGATCGCGCTCAGCGTGCACACGCCGCTCAGCACCGTGACCTGATTCGGCGTCAGCCCCACCCGGAACGCCAGGGCGGCGAGATGCCGGCCGAGGCTGCGGTTGACCCATCGCGAGTAGCCCGGGACGCCCTCACTGCTCTTGCCCACCCGCCGCAGCGAAGCGACGACGTCGCGGTGACGGGTTACCGGTTCGGCCACACGCAGATCAAGCATCGTTGCGGAGGCGGCTGTCAAGCGCCTGACGCAGCATCGTGCTCGACGTCTGCAGCGTGTAGGGCAGGTACACGACCTCGACCCCGACCGACGCGAAGTCGGCTTCGAGCTTGTTCCCCTTCGCGGTGCCGCGCCAGTCGTCGCCCTTGATGATCACGTCGAAGCGCAGCCGCCGCCACATGTCGAGCTTCTCCGGCACGTCCTCCTCGACGACCTCGTCGACGTAGCGGATGCTCCTGACGATCTCCAGCCGCTCGACGAGCGGCACGATCGGCGTCTTGTTCTTGTTGCGCAACGACAGCTCGTCGGAGACCACGCCCGCGATGAGGTGATCGCACGCCAGTCGCGCGTTCTTCAGGACGTTCAGGTGGCCGACGTGGAACATGTCGAACACGCCGGGGACGTAACCGACCCGCCCGACCCGTCCGTCGCCGCCCTCGGCGGCCGGCTGCAGAAACGACATCAGTACGCCCCGTCCGCCTTCAGGACCGCCCGGGCGGTCTTCCAGAGCACGATCATGTCCAGCGACAGCGACCAGTCCTCGACGTAGCGCAGGTCGAGCCGGACCGACTCGTCCCACGAGAGGTCGCTGCGACCACTGACCTGCCAGAGACCGGTGAGACCGGGCTTGACGAGCAGGCGGCGCTTGACGTGGTCGCCGTAGGCCGCGACCTCGACCGGCAGCGGCGGCCGCGGGCCGACGAGCGACATGGAACCGGTGAGCACGTTGATCAGCTGGGGCAGCTCGTCCAGCGAGAAGCGACGCAGGACCCGCCCCACCCGGGTGACGCGCGGATCGGCGCGGATCTTGAACAGCAGCCCGTCGGACTCGTTCGACTCGAGCAGGTCGTCGCGGTGGACCTCGGCGTCGACGACCATCGAGCGGAACTTGAACATCGTGAACTCGCGGCCGTCGCGGCCCACCCGGGTCTGGCGGAACAGCGCCGGGCCGCGGCTGGTCAACCGGACCGCGAGGCCGACGCCGACGAGCACGGGGGCGAGCAGCAGCAACGCGGTCGCGGCGACCAGGCGGTCGAAACCACCCTTCATCGCCCGGCCGATGCCGCCGAACTTCGGCTTCTCGATGTGCAGCAGCGGCAGGCCGGCGACGGGCTGGATGTGCAGCCGGCCCCCACCGAAGTCGGCCAGGCCCGGCGACACGACCAGGTCGATGTCCGAGCCCTCGAGCTGCCACGAGATCCACCGCAGCTTCTCCGGGCTGACGTCACCGGAGAGCACGGCGACGGAGTGCGCCCCGCTCGCGCGGACGGCGTCGAGGATCGAGTCCACGTCACCCAGGACGGGGATGCCGAGGGTCCGCAGCTCCTGCTGCGAGGCGTCGTCGCCCTCGCCCGTCGACGACAGGCACGCGCCGACGACACGCATCCCGGCGTGCTCGTCGCGGCGCAGCATCGTGGCGAACGAGGCGAGCGAACCCAGGCCGCCCACGGCGACGACGTCGATCATCGACGCGCCGTGGCGCCGCCGGCGGTGCAGCACCTTGCGCGCCGAGTACCGCGCGGTGACGTCGAGGACGAGGGCAAGGCCGAACGCAGGCAGCGCGAGACCGCGGGCGACCGGCATCTGGAAGGTGTAGAGCACCAGGCCCGAGAGCACGGACAGGTACAGGAAGGCGCGGAAGACGCGATCGAACTCGGCGCTGCCGACCCCGACGAAGCGACCCTCGTACGCCCCGTTCAGGCCGACCGCCGCGACCCACGCGAAGGGCAGGGCGCCGGCGAAGAGCAGGTTGGTGGTGTCCAGCGCGCCGAAGCCGGGGAAGCGCATGACCCAGGCGAGCAGGATCGCGACGGCCGCGGCGCCGAAGTCGAGGCCGAGCAGGGTCAGCTGGTAGTTCCGGCGCCAGCCGGTCGACGCGCTCGCCGTGCGTTCGGCGCGGGTCGCCGACCAGTCGCCGGTCGAGATGGACGTGACGTCCTCGCTCACGACGGTGAGCGCGCGCCCGTGGTCTGTGCTGCGGTCATCGGTCCCGACCGACGGCGCGTGCGCAGCCCGCGGCCTGCGGCCGAGAAGCGTGCGCAATCCCCCGTCGGTGACCGTGAGGTCACCCAAAGACATGAATCCCCCGATTCGTGACCCCGGTGCCGCGAGCCCCCCAGCTCGCGTACGTCACGGCGTCGCTTCTGTTATATCGGGGTTTGGCGGCTAAGCCAAACGTGACGCGACTATTGGGTGACGACACGCCGAGAACAGGGACCAACGGCCCGACAAATCGGGCGGCAGACACTTTGACACCGTGTCACGTGAAGAACGTGCTAAGTTCGGGCTGGCGACGCGGAGCCACTCCACGCCGGGGGGAACGGTGTGACAGTCCGCCCCGCGCCGCCATTCGGGGCCGCCCCACAGGGCGCTGCCGGGAGCGCACGTCTGGTGCAACGCCGCTCCCTCGTGCCGGTCCGCACGCTGCCATGACGCCCGAAACGCCGCGCGCAGACCGAAGCTTTCCCGCGCGAGGCGCGGGAGGCGAGAATCCCCCGATTCCTGAACTGCGTCGCTATTAGACCAGTCCCGCTGACGCTACTCCAGACCCGCCTGCGACAGTCCGTCGCGCGAAGGCCATCCTGCGCCCTCAGGACAGGTCGTCCGAGCCGTCCTCGGCCGGCTCGCCGGCCCGGTCGTTGCGGAAGCGCCAGGCGTCGTCGACCATCGTGGTGAGGTCCAGGACCGGGTGCCAGCCGAGCAGGTCCGCCGCCTTCTGGTTCGAGGCGACGAGCACCGGCGGGTCCCCGGCGCGACGGGGGCCCTCCTCGACCGGGACCGGCGTCCCCGTCACCCGCTCGACGGCGTCGAGCACCTCGCGCACGGAGCTGCCCGACCCGCTGCCGAGGTTGACGACGTGGTGCTCGCCGGGCTCCCCGGCCGACAGCGCGCGCACGTGCGCGTCGGCCAGGTCGATGACGTGGATGTAGTCCCGCACGCACGTGCCGTCGGGGGTCGGGTAGTCGGTGCCGAACAGCTTCAGCGAACCGCCCGACCCGGCGACGGCCGCGAGCGCGTTCGGGATCAGGTGGGTCTCGGTGTCGTGCCGCTCACCGTAGAACCCGGCGTCGCTGGTCTCGAAGGCGCCGGCGACGTTGAAGTAGCGCAGGCTCGTGGCGGCCAGGCCGTACGCCCGGGCGTAGTCGGTGAGGGCGAGGTCGATCGCCAGTTTCGTCGCGCCGTACGGGCTGCTCGGGCGGGCGGGCGCGTCCTCGCGGATCGGTTCGTCGCCCTGCTGCCCGTAGGTCGCCGCGGACGAGGAGAACACGATGCGCCCGACGCCGTGGGCGCGCATCGAGTCCAGCAGCGCGATCGTGCCGACGACGTTGTTGCGCCAGTACGCCGACGGCAGCGTCGTCGACTCCCCCACCAGCGATTTCGCGGCGAAGTGGACGACGGCCTCGATGTCCCAGTCGCCGAGCACCGGGTCCAGGGCCGCGACCGACATCTCGTGGAACACCGCACCCGGGGGCACCGCGTCGGCGTGGCCGGTGGACAGGTCGTCCACGACGACGACCTCGTGCCCGTCGGCGATCAGCCGCGCCGCGACGACGCTGCCGATGTAGCCGGCTCCTCCGGTGACGAGTACCCGCACTGGTGCCCCTTCGTTCGGCGCTGCTGAGGCGCCGACGCTACCCGACACGAGTCAAGTGGCCGGCCGGAACCGCATGTGCCTGGGTGATGCGCAAGGATCGTCACGTGGCGCATTCGGAGATGGACCAGGACACCGGGGCCGAGGTCGCGGTCGACACCGCCGGCGACGTCGTCCTGCCCTCGGCCCTGAACGGTGCGGACGACGACAGCGACGCACAGCTGCGCGCGGACGTGCGTCGTGTCGCCGCCCTGCTCGGCCAGTCGCTCGTCCGCCAGCAGGGGGAGTCCGCGCTCGATCTGGTCGAACGGGTCCGGTCGCTCACGAAGCGCAGCGTGGACGCCGGGCCCGCCGCGGACGGCGGGAGCACCGCCGCCGACGACGTCCGGGCCCTGCTCGCGCAGCAGCCCATCGAGACCGCCATCGTGCTGGTGCGCGCGTTCTCGGCGTACTTCCAGCTCGCGAACATCAGCGAGCAGGTGCACCGCGTGCGTGGGCTGCGGGCACGGGGCGAGGACGAGGGCTGGCTCGCCCGCGCAGTGGACGACGTCGCCGGTGAGCTCGGCGCGGGGGCACTGCGCGAGGCGCTCGACGGGTTGGCGGTGCGACCGGTGTTCACCGCACACCCGACCGAGGCGAGCCGACGCTCGATCCTCACCAAGCTGCGCCGCATCGCCGACGTGCTCGGGACCGAGACCGCGCCCGGGTCGGCGGCGCGCAGCCGGCAGGACCGCGCGCTCGCCGAGCTCGTCGACCTGATGTGGCAGACCGACGAGCTGCGGCAGAACCGGCCGACGCCGCTGGACGAGGCCCGCAACGTCGTCTACTACCTGCAGGACCTCGCCCAGGAGACGCTGCCCGAGCTGACCGCCGACCTCGCCGAGGAGGTGCGCCGCCACGACGTCACGCTGTCGCTGGACGCGCACCCGCTCACCTTCGGCACCTGGATCGGCGGTGACCGCGACGGCAACCCCAACGTCACCGCCGACGTCACCCGCGACGTCCTGCGCCTGCAGCACCACGTGGCCGCGCGCACCGTCGACCGCGCCCTGGACTCGCTGATCGCCGAGCTGTCCTCCTCCACCGAGGTGGTCGCGGCGTCGCCGGAGCTGCTCGCGTCCATCGAGGCCGACCTCGCCGTCGTCGAGGTCGATCCGCGGCTGGCCCGGCTCAACGCCACCGAGCCCTACCGGCTCAAGCTCATGGGCATGAAGGCCAAGATCGCGAACACCCGCCGTCGGGTGGACGACGGGACGCCGCACCGTCCGGGCCGCGACTACCTCGGCAACGGTCAGCTGCTCGCCGAGCTGCGGCTGCTCGGCGACTCCCTGCGCGCCAACGCCGGCGGTCTCGTGGCCGACGGCCTGCTCGCCCGCGTCGAGCGCACCGCGGCCGTCTTCGGGCTCCACCTCGCGACGATGGACGTGCGGGAGCACGCCGACGCTCATCACCACGTCGTCGGCCAGCTCGTGGACCGGCTGGTCGAGGAGACCTGGCTCTACGCCGACGTCCCGCGCGACTACCGGTTGCGGCTGCTCTCGCGCGAACTGCGCTCGCGCCGCCCGCTGGCCGGCTCGCCGCCCCCGCTCGACGACGAGGGCGCGAAGACGTTCGCGGTGTTCACCGAGATCCGCCGGGCGCTCGACACGTACGGCGACGCGGTGATCGAGAGCTACATCGTGTCGATGACGCGCGGCGCCGACGACGTCCTCGCCCCGGTGCTGCTCGCCCGCGAGGCCGGTCTCGTCGACGTCCACGGCTCGGGGCGCGACGGGCAACGACCGCCGTTCGCGCGCATCGGCTTCGTGCCGCTGCTCGAGACCGTCGACGAGCTGCGCAAGGCCGGCGAGGTGCTCGACGACCTGCTCTCCGACCCCACCTACCGGCTGATCGTCTCCCTGCGCGGGGACGTGCAGGAGGTCATGCTCGGGTACTCGGACTCCAACAAGCAGGCCGGCATCGCGACGTCGCAGTGGGAGATCCACCGGGCCCAGCGCACGCTGCGCGACGTCGCGGCCCGGCACGGCGTGCGACTGCGGCTGTTCCACGGCCGGGGCGGGACGGTCGGGCGCGGCGGCGGCCCGACCTACGACTCGATCCTGGCGCAGCCCTTCGGCGTGCTCGACGGCGAGATCAAGTTCACCGAGCAGGGCGAGGTCATCTCCGACAAGTACACGCTGCCCGAGCTCGCCCGCGAGAATCTGCAGCTCACCGTCGCCGCCACGCTGCGCGCCTCGGTGCTGCACCGCTCACCGCGGCAGTCGGCCGCGCAGCTGCAGCGCTGGGACGAGTGCATGACCGTCGTCAGCGATGCCGCGTACGCGGCGTACCGCGCGTTCGTCGACGACGACGACCTGCCCGACTACTTCCTCGCCTCCACGCCCGTCGAGCAGCTCGGCATGCTCAACATCGGGTCGCGGCCGGCGAAGCGGCCGTCCTCGGGCGGCGGCATCGAGGGCCTGCGGGCGATCCCGTGGGTCTTCGGGTGGACGCAGTCCCGGCAGATCGTGCCGGGCTGGTTCGGTGTCGGCACCGGCCTCGCCGCGGCGCGGGACGCGGGACTCGGCGACGTCCTCACCGAGATGCACGAGCAGTGGCACTTCTTCCGGACGTTCCTGTCCAACGTCGAGATGACGCTGGCGAAGACCGATCTGGACATCGCCGCGCACTACGTCGCGACCCTGGTGCCCGAATCGCTGCGACACGTGTTCGACGACGTGCGCACCGAGCACGAGCGCACCGTCGCCGAGCTGCTCGCGGTCACCGGCGAGAAGCGGCTGCTCGACGACTCCCCCGTGCTGCAGCGGACGTTCGCGGTCCGCGACGCGTACCTGGACCCGATCTCCTACCTGCAGGTCGACCTGCTCTCACGCGTCCGCGACAGGGCCGACGGTGAGGTCACGTCCGAGTTGCAGCGCGCGCTGCTGCTCACCATCAACGGTGTCGCGGCGGGGCTGCGCAACACCGGTTGAGCATTCGGGTCAACGAACGGGCTTGCGGCTGAGCAGGTAGTAGGGGTGACGTCCCAGCGCGTGGTGTAGCTGTTCGGTCTGACGGCGTGGTGACCGCGACGTTGCGCCAGCAACTCGGTGACAAGCTCGGGCTCGTCGCCATTTCGTGAACTCCGATGCAGCCATGTGACAAGGACAAGATCCGCCCGCCAGCGGATCCGCTCATCGGGACGGCGAGCGGGTGGTGATTCGTGCCGACGCGCGATGAAGAGCTGCTCGACCCAGGCGTGCCACACAGAGTGCTTGAGATGCGGTTGCTGACTGCTGTCAGGTGGTGCCGAGGGCGGCGGTGAGCTGGTTGGCGAATGCGACGATCGTGGGGAAGGTCTTGGCGTCTCCGCCGGAGACGTTGAGGACGCCGTCGGCGGCGTCGAGGTAGCAGGTGGGGTTGTCGGGGTCGTCGGTGGTGCCGCAGGTGCCGGTGCCGGCGGCGGTCTTTCGCTGCTTCAGCGCTGTGACGATCGTCTTGTAGGTCGAGCCGGACAAGAAGCTGACCCCGACCTGGTCGCCGTTGCTGTTCTCGTAGATCGTCGCCGGTCCCGAGGCGGGCTGCTTGGAGTACCCGCCCACGGCCGCGGGCAGTTTCGCCGACGCGCCGGCGCGAATCTTCGATCCGGAGGGCGCCGGACCCACGGACGGAGCCGAGGACGAGGCCGACGGTGACGCGGACGATGAGGCGTCCGCGCTGGAGCTCGTGGCGCTGCTGCTCGACGCGCCGGACGACGACGACGTCACGGGCGTGGACGTCGCCGCGGACGATGAGGCGTCCGAAGGCGGAGTGGACGAGTCGCTACCGCACGCCGCAAGCGCCACGGCACTGACACAACCGATCACGAACACACCAAGACGGCGCATGAACCCTCGTCCTATCGTTGTAGATCATCTTCTGACTTGGAGGAGTATCACCCACGATCGTCACGATCGCGACGCATGGCGCGGTACCGAACGGGGGCAGGCCGCGCTCGACGCGATCGCCGACCGACTCAACAACCGACCTCGCGCCGTGCTCGGCTGGCGCGCCCGAGGGCCGGTCCACACCGCGCCCACCGATCCCGCTAGACGCCAACCGTGCTCACCGCAGCGCGCGACCACGCGGTCAAGATCGGTCACGTCGAGTGCGAGGTGCCAGGAACCGAGTCGTTGGGCCGGGGCCGCAGGTGGTTTCGTTGGGCAAGGAGGCATCCAGGGAGCGGACGGTGATTCCGGTATGGGCAACCCCCAGGACGCACGTCATGCGTGTCAGTGTCCCCACGACGAGACACCGCCCGGAAAGAAGACAGAGCCACGATCGCAGTCAGTGACCGCGGCTCGGCTATCAGCTCAGCACGCTATCCCGCAGCGGGACCCGCTTGAGGACACGGGCGACCGCGACAATCAGGTCGCCGACCGCATGCGGACGATCATGTCCGACCGTCTCGCTGCGGATCGGCTTACGGCACGCTGTCCGTGCCCGTTTCTTGGCTCTCAAGACAATCTGGTGGGCGTCAGTGGCGCCAAGCGCCGAGGACATCGCGCAGGCCGAGCGCGAACCCACCGGCTGCTGCCCTAGTTTCGAGTGGTGACTATCACTGTGCTCGACTCCCGTGCGGGCATGCAGCGGGTACTCGACGCCCCCGAGGATGCGCGCAGGAATGCCGTCCGTGCCCTCTGGCAACCGATGGCTGCGATGTACCGCTTCGCTCCCGCCGCGCTCGACCTGGCCGACGTCCACTCCTCGAGCTTCGGCTTCGACTGGCGTACCACTGATCCCGTGGTGGGCCGGGCGCTGGACCTGCTCGACACGGCCGATGCGTGGGCTCGGCTTGAGCAGGCTCTGGCGTTGGGCTCCGCCGCGCTCGAACGCGCCACCGCCGTCGACGACCTGACCGTGCTGTTGGTGCTCGGCAACCCGTCGGATCGTCACTTCATGGACGAGCTGCAGGGCCTGTCGGCCTTCGGGGGTATCAGCGGCTACATCACCATCACGCTGTGGCCGACGCCCACCGTGCTGCAGCGGCTCGAGGCGATCGCCGTGCACGAGCTGCATCACAACGTGCGCTATTCGCCAAGTGGCGTGCTCTGGAACCCGGCGACCGTCGACGTCGGTGAACAGGTCGTCGCCGAGGGGCTGGCCGACGTCTTCGCGGCCGAGCTCTTCGGCGACCTCGGATGGACCCACTTCGTCGCCGAGTCGACGCGCGCCGACCGCGCGGTGCTCGCGAAAGTCGTCTCCGGTGCCGGGATGACCGGCATGCAGAACTTCACCGCGTGGGTGCACGGCGACGCCAGCGCGCGAAGGTTCGGCGTCGAGCCGGTCGGCTTGCCCACCGGCGCCGGGTACGCCGCGGGCGCACAGCTGGTGACGGCGTACCTCGAGCGGGCGGGCGGCACTGCGGCCGAACACGTACACACCCCGTCCGCAAGCGTGCTCGAGACCGGCTGCCGTGCTCTAGGTCTGCCCCGGCCGTCCTGACCTCGCTGGCCGGTCATCGCAAGCGGCGCTCGGCCAGCACCTGGTGGTTTCGAGGCAGACAATCATCGCCATCAAGGCCGGCCGTCGATGGCACGCACCGGGCGGTGCTCATCGTCGCGTCACCGCCGGGCTGGTCTCGCCCGCTCACTGCCCGACGCGCGCGACATCGCCGACGACCTCACCACCCGCCAGATCGAACTCAGCCTTGGCGGCTCGGTCTATGACCCCGCCGACGCGATCGGCACGCTCCTGTTCACCGTCCTGGCCATGGCCGCCGAGTTCGAAGGCGACCTCATCCGCATGCGCACCCGCGAAGGCATGGCTGTCGCCGAGGCATGGCTGTCGCCGAGGCCGAGGGCCGGCTGCGCGGCACGCAGCCCACACTCAGCCCCGCCAGGAAGCCCACCTGGTCCAGCTGCACCGCGCAGGTGAGCACACCACCGCCGAGCTCGCTGAACTGTTCAGCGTCGCCCGGTCGACGGTCTACCGCGCGATCGCACGCGCCGACCAGCCTGCGCGACCACTGACGACGCCGTCCTGATCCCGGCGTCGACCAGCCAGCTGCGACGTGGTGCGTTGACCGGTTGAGAGCACCGCCGATCATGGAACCGAAACAAGCGACCCTACGTCGACCGAGGTTCGAGCGTCATAACTCGGTCACACGGCAGGCGCTGCGGCGAGGTACGCGGCGAGGGCGTCACGCCACGGGCGCGGGGCGGTGAGCCCGGCCGCCACCCAGGCCCGGGTGGACAGCACCGACCACGCCGGTCGCGGCGCCGGGCGCGGGAACGACGCGGTGTCGGTCGGCTCGACCCGCCCGGGGTCGGCGCCGACGAGCCGGAAGACCTCGCGCGCGAGGTCGTGCCACGACGCCTGGCCGGCGTTCACGAAGTGCAGGACCCCACCGGGGACGTCGGCGCGGCCGAGCTCGAGCAATCCGGCCGCGAGGTCCCGGGCCCACGTGGGACAGCCGAGCTGGTCGGCCACGACCGAGACGGTCTCCCGCTCGCCCTCCAGCCGTCGCATCGTGTCGACGAAGTTGGCGCCCGGCCCGCCGTACACCCACGCCGTCCGCACGACGTGCGAACGGTCGGGCAGGGCCGCCCGCACGCGCTGCTCGCCGGCGAGCTTCGTGCGTCCGTACGCCGTCCGCGGCCCGGTCGGATCGCCGATGTCGTAGGGCGTGTCGGCGGCACCGTCGAACACGTAGTCGGTCGAGACGTGCAGCAGCCGGCCGCCGTGTCGCGCCAGCGCCTCGGCCAGCAGGCGCGGACCGTCCTCGTTGACCGCGGCCGCCGTCGCCTCGTCCGTCTCCGCGGCGTCGACGGCGGTGTACGCCGCGGCGTTCAGCACGACGTCGGGCCGGACGTCGGCGACCGCGCGTTCGACCGCCGCGGCGTCGGTGATGTCGAGGTCGCGCGACGTGAGCGCGACGACGTCGTCCCCGCTGCCGTCGAGCAGGTCGACGGCCCGGGTCGCGAGCTGTCCGCCGCCACCGGTGACGAGCCAGCGC
The DNA here is from genome assembly GCF_900129455.1 of Jatrophihabitans endophyticus. Lineage (NCBI taxonomy): Bacteria > Bacillati > Actinomycetota > Actinomycetes > Jatrophihabitantales > Jatrophihabitantaceae > Jatrophihabitans > Jatrophihabitans endophyticus. The sequence continues at coordinate 141,252 of NZ_FQVU01000007.1, read as the reverse complement.
ACTAGAGCTCCGCGAACATCGGGGCGGCGGCGTCCTTGGCCGAGACCAGCGCGTCGTCGCCGGTGAGCGGCCAGGCGATGCCGAGAGCGGGATCGAGCGGGTTGACCGCCACGCCGGCCATGCCGGGCGTCCACTCGACACCGAAGCAGTACAGGTACTCGCAGTCGGTGACGGCCTGGAAGCCGTTGCACACGCCGGCGGGGACGAACAGCTGCGTGCCCACCCGCAGCTCGGCCGTCACGACCGCGCCGCGGGTGGCGGAACCGGGGCGCGCGTCGACCCAGGCGCCGAAGGCCTCGCCGGCCGCCAGTCCGATGAGCTTGTCGGCGTTCTCCCCGTGCAGGCCGCGCAGTCCGCCGCGCACCGTCCGCGTCAGGTTGACCTGCGCCCAACGCTCCGGCACCGGCACCTCGTGCTCGCCGAAACCGCTGGTGCGGAAGAACTCCCGGACCGTGCCGCGGTCGTCGGTGACCGTCTTGGTGGTGATGAGCAGCAGGCCGTCGATCGCGGTGCGCGCGACGGACATGTCCTCGACGCGAACGCTCACGTCGTGACCGCGGCGCTGTCGTCGAGGAACTGCTGCGCGGTGCGGCGCAGGTACTGGGCGTAGTTCGACTTGCCCATCTCCTCGCCGATGCGCAGCGCGTCGGCGGGCGAGATGAACCCCCTGCGCATGGCGACCTCCTCGAGACAGGCGATGGTGATGCCCTGACGGTGCTGCAGCACCTGCACGAAGTGGGCGGCCTCGAGCAGCGCGTCCTGGGTGCCGGTGTCGAGCCAGGCCGTGCCGCGGCCGAGGTCGACGAGACGAGCCCGGCCGCGTTCGAGGTAGGCCCGGTTGAGGTCGGTGATCTCGAGCTCGCCGCGCGGCGAGGGCACGAGGGTGCGCGCGAGCTCGACGACGTCGCCGTCGTAGAAGTACAGCCCGGTGACCGCGAGGTCGGAGCGCGGCTCGGCCGGCTTCTCCTCGATGTCGACGAGGGCGCCCTCGGCGTCCAGGACCGCGACGCCGTACCGCTCGGGGTCGCTCACCCGGTAGCCGAACAGCGTGCACCCGCCGGAGCGGACGACCTCGTCGGCGGCCTCGCCGAGCGTGCCGCCGATGCCGTGGCCGAAGAAGATGTTGTCGCCGAGCACCAGCGCGGCACCGTCGCCCTCGGCGAGGAAGCCGACGTCGGCACCGATCAGGAACGCCTGCGCGAGGCCGTCCGGGGACGGCTGCACCGCGTAGCTCAGCTGCAGGCCCCACTGCGAACCGTCGCCGAGCAGCTGCTCGAACTGGGGACGGTCGTGGGGCGTGGTGATGACGAGGATGTCGCGGATCCCGGCCAGCATCAGCACCGAGACCGGGTAGTAGATCATCGGCTTGTCGTAGACCGGGAGCAGCTGCTTGCTCACCGAGCGCGTCAGCGGGTGCAGCCGGGTACCGGAGCCACCGGCGAGGACGATGCCTTTCACCGGCCACACTATAGGGGGAGGCCCCCGCCGCCCCTCGTCCGTTCGTCCCGCCGACATGCGCGGTCCGCCCGATTTCGACCTCCTGGACCGGGTGGCGGGCCGACGACGTTAGGATCGCCCGCCGAGGGGGGCCATTTATGACGCGATTCGATCACTCCGCCCGAAGTATCCGCCGCTTCCGCGACCGCGCCGACGTCACGGCGCGCCTTCGTGCCGCGGCGCGGGCGGCACGCCACCCCGCCCGGCTCGCGCCGGCACCGGTACCGCTCCCGGCGGCCGAACCGGACTCCCCGACCATCTCCCCGCTGGCCGCCCTGCGGACGCCGATCGACCCCCCGCGCGAGGGACTCGTCGTGATCATCGCGCCGACCGGTCGCACCGCCGCGGAGCTGGCGCCGTGGCTGTCGGACTTCGAACGCTCCCGGTGCCACGTCTTCGCCGCGGCCCCCGGCGACGACGTGGCCACGGTCGCGACGCACGTGCACACCGTCCCCGACACCGTCGACACCGCCGCGATCCACGAGACGCTGAAGACCCTCCCCCGTGTCGGCGTGATCCTCGACCTCGTCGGGGACGACCCGGCAGCCCGCTGGCGCCGGTTGTTCCTGCACCTGCGCGCCAAGGGCCACTACGTGATCGGTCGACTCGACGACCAGCCGCTGGCGCCGGACGTCCGAGCCTGGGCCGCGACGCTGGTCGCCTTCCGCGACAACGGCACGGCGGCGCCGCAGTCCGTCGCCGGCGAGTTCGCGCTGGCGATCGAGGACGTCACGGTGACGCCGACCGTGCTCACCATCGGCAAACGCGGCACGCACCTGCTCAAGCTGCGCGGCCACGAGACCGACGCCGTGCTGCCGGTCCGCGACCCGGACGTCACGGTCGACAGCCTCGTCGTCCGTCCCGCCGGCAGTTTCGAGGGGCGCGACACGGTGGTGCATCACCGCACCGACGCCGAGCTGGTGTGGCCCGACCGCACCATCGCCTACCCGCCGCTGCACCTGCGTCACTACGCCGGGCGGGTGCTCTTCGCGTCCCACATGCTCTTCGCGACCCAGCGCTCGGTGCTGCCCGACTCCTACCGCTGGCACCTGTACGCGAACCCCAGCAACCCCCGCTTCGGCAGCCCGACGTCCGACTTCGCGCGGCTGACCCCCGACGTCAAGGCGAAGGGGACGCTCGAGGGCACCTACTACAACCTGGATCCGCAGTTCAGCGGCTTCGGCCACGTCATGACCGAGGTCGTCGGCCGGCTGTGGGGCTGGGACCAGGCGAAGCGCGAGTTCCCCGGGATCAAGGCGTTGTTCGGGGTGAAGAGCGCCAACAATGCGCGCAACACGGCCAAGTACCGCGTGCTGCGCGCGTACGGCATCCCCGAGGAGGACATCGTCTGGGCGTCGAAGCCGAAGCGGGTGAACTCGCTGGTCTCGGCGACGTCGATGTGGCACAACAACCTGCCGTACTCGGTGCACCCCGACCTGCCGGAGGTGTGGGACCGGCTCGCGGCCAACCTGGTCGACCCCGCGGTGGAGACCTACGACAAGGTCTTCGTCTCCCGTTCCGGCCAGTTCGCGCGCCGCTCGTGCCACAACATCGCCCAGGTCGAGGAGCTCTTCGCTCGCCACGGCTTCACCATCTACTACCCGGAGCACTTCGACCTCACCGAGCAGGCCTCGGTGTTCGCGTCGGCGCGCGTCCTGGCGGGCCTCGGCGGTTCCGGCCTGTTCAACATCCTGTTCGCCAAGCAGCTCGAGACCGCGATCATCCTCAACCAGGACGCGTACTACCACCGCAACGAGCACCTGTTCACGTCGCTGCTCGGCGGCGAGGTGCACTACTTCTGGTCGCCGACCGACCCGCCGCCGGCCGAGGGCTGGACGCGACAGAGGGCGTCCGAGGCGAGCTGGACCTTCGATCTCGAACGGCACGAGGAGCCGCTCGTCGAGCTGCTGCGCAGCGTGGGCACGCCCGCGCGGCGCTGAGCGACGGCGCTACTGGCCGCCCTGCGCGTAGCGCTGCTCGATGCCGGCCTTGCCGGCCTCCCACCACGTCCGGTTGTCGCGGTACCACTCGATGGTGCGCGCGAGACCGCTGCGCAGATCGGCGTACTTCGGCGTCCACCCGAGCTCCTGCCGGAGCTTGGACGCGTCGATCGCGTAGCGCAGGTCGTGGCCGGCACGATCGGTGACGTGGTCGAACGCGTCGGCCGGCTGGCCCATCAGCTCGAGGACGGTGCGTAGGACGGTCAGGTTGTCCGACTCGCCGTCGGCACCGATCAGGTACGTCTCCCCGATGCGGCCGCGCTCGATGATCGTCCACACCGCGTCGTTGTGGTCGTCGACGTGGATCCAGTCGCGCACGTTCTGGCCGGCGCCGTAGAGCTTCGGGCGCAGGCCGGCCAGCACGTTGGTGATCTGGCGGGGGATGAACTTCTCGACGTGCTGGTAGGGCCCGTAGTTGTTCGAGCAGTTCGAGATCGTCGCCTGCACCCGGAAGGAGCGCACCCATGCCCGCACGAGGAGGTCCGACCCGGCCTTGGTGGCGCTGTAGGGACTGGACGGGTTGTAGGGCGTGTCGGGGGTGAAGCGGCCGGGGTCGTCGAGCTCGAGGTCGCCGTAGACCTCGTCGGTGCTGATGTGGTGGTAGCGGGTCCCGTGTCGCCGGATCGCCTCGAGCAGCGTGAACGTGCCCACCAGGTTCGTCTGCACGAACGGCGAGGGGTCACGCAGCGAGTTGTCGTTGTGGGACTCGGCGGCGAAGTGGACGACGACGTCGGCCTCGGCGACCAGCGGATCGACGACGGCGGCGTCGGCGACGTCACCGACGACGAGGCGCACCCGGCTGTCCGTGTCGCCGGCCGCGCTCGGGTCCGCGCCGTCGAGGCTGTCGGCGTTGGCCGCGTACGTCATCTTGTCCAGGACGGTGACGCGGACGTCCGGCCGGGCCGCGAGGGTGGACCGCACGAAGTTGACGCCGATGAAGCCCATGCCTCCGGTGACCAGCAGCTGCACGCGCCGGAGTCTAGCCACAGGGCGCATCGTCCGGTCGCTGCGCTGGGCGGGGTGATCCACGGCGGCGCGTGACACGTACCGACCGCTGTTCAGAGGGAGCGAGGCGCTCGGAGGAGTTCCCGACCGTGCTCGGGGGTGAAGAGGCGGCGGAGGTCGACGTCCCAGACGAGGGCCAGCGGGGCGAGGTGCAACGTGGAGGCGGGCCGCCAGGAGGGCAGGGCGAGGTTGAACGCTTGCCAGGCTTCGAACATCCAGTCGCTCTCGACCAAGGTCCGCACGTAGCTCAGCTGCTCACCGAACTCGCCGGGGTACCTCGCCCGAAGGCCGCCGTCGCGGCGGTGCTCGTCGACCAGTCGCAACAGAGTTGTCCTGGTCGACTGTGCCAGGTCGGGTGAGTCGAGCGCCCTGTCCAGTGCCCAGCCCATGGCGTCGTGCGGATCGAGCGCTGAGGAGACGAACAGGGGAAGCAGATCCTGTTCGGCGGCAGGATCGGCCTCCAGCGCGGAGAGGTGGCCCAGCAGATGCAGACCGGCGCGGCGAGGCAACAGCAACGCCTCGTACTGGACCAGCAGGACGGACGCGCGTTCGTTCCCGTGTTTCGTCGCAGTCCGGAGGGCCTCGACACCGTCGAGACGGCCGTTCAGCAGCCGCACGTAGATGTCCTCGACCTCGTCGCGGACCGCGTCGTGGGTCGGGCTCTCCGGCACCTCGTAGCGGACGAAGGTGGCGTAGTGGCTGGACAGGCCAGCGCGGAAGCTCGGCTGTTCGTCACCCATTCCGGGGTACCAGGACGTCAGGCCGAACGTGCCCCATTCGCCGTCAGGGCCGACTCGTCCGGGATCGAGGAGCATGTGATCCGGACCGTCGGACACCAGAAACGAGCGACCGAGGACGGCCGGATAGCCATCGTCTTCGTCCTCGTCGTCGTCCTCGTCGTCGGCCCAGATCTCGAACATGTCCGGGGCAGCGTCGCGGAACAGCGCGAGCTCGGCGACGGGGACGATCACGCCGAAGTCGAAGCTGGTGAGCGGCCACCCATTCGTGATCGAGTAGAACTCGCGCAACGACGCCGGGAGTCGTCGCCCGAGTCGTGCTTCGGCCGCGGCGAGCTCGCCTTCGCCTGCCGGCGGGTTGCCCAGCCATTCCGAGTTGATCTCATGCTCGGACAGCTCCATGCCGAGTTCGTCGCGGTGGGCCACTGCTTCGGCACTCCACCGCTGCAGCAGCTGGCGCAGATCCAGGTCATCGGGCACTCCGCCATTCTGTCAGCGCGAACGGTCGTGCCGACGAACGCAGGTGTCGGCGCCACCATCGTCGCCGGGACACGGCACACCCCGAACTGTCGCCGGGCCGGTGTCCGTCACAGCGATGGCGTGGTCTCCGTCGTACTGTCGGGTCCCGCGTCCGAAACCCGCCAGCCGATGTCGGTGGGGCGAGGCAGACTCGGGATGTGCTCCTTCCCGACGACGAGACGTGCTACCGCGCCGTCCAGTCGCGCGACGCCCGCTTCGACGGCTGGTTCTTCACCGCCGTGCGCACGACGGGCATCTACTGCCGGCCGTCCTGCCCGGCGATCACCCCGCGCCGGCGCAACGTCACCTTCCATCCGAGCGCGGCGGCCGCCCAGCGGGCCGGGTACCGGGCCTGCAAGCGGTGCCGGCCGGACGCGTCGCCCGGCTCGCCGGAATGGCACGTGCGCGGCGACGTCGCGGGCCGGGCGCTGCGGCTGATCGACGACGGCGTCGTCGACCGCGACGGCGTGCCCGGGCTCGCCCGACGGCTGGGCTACTCGCAGCGACAGGTGCACCGCACCCTGGTCGCCGAGGTCGGCGCCGGCCCGCTGGCCCTGGCCCGGGCGCAACGGGCGCAGACGGCACGGGTACTGCTGGAGACCACCGACCTGTCCGCGGCCGACGTCGCGTTCGCCGCCGGTTTCGCGAGCGTCCGCCAGTTCAACGACACCGTCCGCGACGTCTTCGCGGCCACGCCGTCCTCGCTGCGGGCGGCGGGACGGGTCGGCGCGCGCCACGAGCCGGGCACCGTCACGTTGCGGCTGCCCTACCGCGAGCCGATGACCGTCTCCACCGTGCTCGACTTCCTCGGTGCGCACGCCGTGCCGGGGCTCGAACGCTACGAGGACGGTGTCTTCACCCGACTCGTGCCGGCGCCGCACGGGCCCGCCCTCGTCTCGCTGTCCCCCGGCGACGCGGCGGTGATCTGCGCGGCCCGCCTGCAGGACCTGCGCGACCTCGTCACCGTGGTGGCGCGGGTGCGCCGGCTGCTCGACCTCGACGCGGACCCCGTGGCCGTCGACGCGGTGCTCGGCCGGGATCCGGCCCTGGCACCGCTCGTCGCCAAGCGACCGGGGCTGCGCGCGCCCGGTTCGGTCGACGGGTTCGAGACCGCCGTGCGCACCGTCGTCGGCCAGCAGATCTCGGTCAGCGGGTCACGCACGGTGCTCGGCCGCATCGTCGCCGAGTACGGCGAGCCCACGTCCGACGGCTGGCTGTCGTTCCCGACGCCGGCGACGCTCGCCGCGGCCGACGCCGAGACCCTGCCGATGCCGCGGGCCCGCGGCCGCGCCGTCCGCGGACTCGCCGAGGCCTTCGCCGCCGGCCACGTCGCGCTCGACACCGGGGTCGATCGCGACGAGGTGCGTGCGGACCTCCTCGCCCTCCGCGGCGTCGGGCCGTGGACCGCCGACTACCTGCTCATGCGCACCGTCGGGCACCCCGACGTCCTGCTCACGTCCGATCTCGTGGTGCGTCGAGCGGCGGCGGATCTCGGCGTCGAGCTCGCCGACGGCCGCCCTGACTGGGCGCCGTGGCGCACGTACGCCACCTACCACCTCTGGGCCCACCTGTACGCCGACCTCTGGAGCGTGACCCCGTGACCCACTCGCTGCGCCACACCAGCATCGCCTCGCCGCTCGGCGACCTGCTCGCCGTCCGCGACGACGTGGGGCTGACCCATCTCTACCTGCCCAGCGGCCGACACCCGCGGGTGGCCCCGGCCGGCTCGGTGGCCGACGCCGGCGCCTTCGACGACGTCCGTGACCAACTCGCGCAGTACTTCGCCGGTGAACGGACGGAGTTCGACCTGCCGCTGCACGCGACGGGTACCCGGTTCCAGCACACCGTGTGGGACGCCCTCGTCGCGATCCCCCACGGCGAGACCCGCAGCTACGGGCAGCTGGCCGCCGAGATCGGCTCCCCCGGCGCGTCACGCGCCGTCGGTCTGGCCAACGGGCAGAACCCCGTCTCGATCGTCGTCCCGTGCCACCGCGTGATCGGAGCCAACGGCTCGCTCACCGGGTACGGCGGCGGCCTGCCGGCCAAGAAGTGGCTGCTGGCCCACGAGGCCCAACGGAGCGGTCTGTTCGCCGACGCGTAGCGCGGTGCCGCGGGCGTCCACGGCGCGAGACCGTCGGTGGCCGGACGCGCGTCGACGCGGTGGGTGCCCGGCCAGGGCACCCACCGCGTCGAGCGGCCGGTTCAGCCGTTCGTCCGGCGCCGTCCCGCGAAGCCGAGAACGCAGCCGAGCAGCATCAGCAGCACCGCACCGACGAGGACTCCGCGGGTGTCCGCACCGGTCTGCGCGAGCTGACGTCCCCCACCGACCGTGTCGCTGGAGTGCGAGTCGGGCGTGCTCGTCGCCGCCTCCACCGTCGTGTCCGAGCCGGCGTTGACCGGGTCGGTCACAGTCGGGTTGTCCGAGCCCGGGTCGTTGCTGCCCGGATCGTTCGTGCCCGGGTCGTTGCTGCCCGGGTCGTTCGTACCCGGGTCGTTCGTGCCGGGCGTGTCGCCGCCGGTCGAGCAGGACGCGCTCGCCGTGCCCAGGAGGCCGACCCCGTTGCCGCACACCGTGACGGGGGTGTCGACGGGCACGGTCACCGTGCCGCCGTCCGTGCCGCCGTCCGTGCCGCCGCCGGTGGTCGTGGTGGTGCTGCAGCTGGAGTCGGCGCTGCCGACCGCGTTGCCGCACACCGTCACCGGGACCTCGACCGGGACGTCGACGATCGTGTCGTCACCGCCGGTGGAACCGTCCGAGCCGCCGGTGGTCGCGCCACCGGTCGAACCGCTCGTGCAGTCGGCCGACGCGTCACCCAGGGCACCCACGCCGTTGCCGCACACCGTCACCGGCGCATTCACCGGAACCTCCGCGACACTGCCGTCGTCACCACCGGTCGAACCGTCCGAGCCGCCGGTGGTCGCGCCACCGGTCGAACCGCTCGTGCAGTCGGCCGACGCGTCACCCAGGGCACCCACGCCGTTGCCGCACACCGTCACCGGCGCGTTCACCGGAACCTCCGCCACACCGCCGTCGTTCCCGGTCGAGGCACCCGACCCGGTCGACGAACCCGCAGTCGACCCCGCACCACACCCGGCCGCCGCGTCACCTGCGACACCGACACCGTTGCCGCACACCGTCACCGGCGCGTTCACCGGAACCTCCGCGACACTGCCGTCGTCACCACCGGTGGAACCGTCCGAGCCGCCGGTGGTCGCGCCACCGGTCGAACCGCTCGCGCAGTCGGCCGACGCGTCACCCAGGGCACCCACGCCGTTGCCGCACACCGTCACCGGCGCATTCACCGGCACCTCGACGGCACCGTCGGACGCGCTCGCGCCACCGGAGCCGGTCGAGGTCGAACCCGCCGACCCGGCACCACACCCGGCCGCCGCGTCACCTGCGACACCGACACCGTTGCCGCACACCGTCACCGGCGCGTTCACCGGCGCCTCGACGGCACCATCGGACGCGCTCGCGCCACCGGAGCCGGTCGAGGTCGAACCCGCCGACCCGGCACCGCACCCGGCCGCCGCGTCACCTGCGACACCGACACCATTGCCACACACCGTCACCGGCGCGTTCACCGGCACCTCGACGGCACCGTCGGACGCGCTCGCGCCACCGGAACCGGTCGAGGTCGAACCCGCCGACCCGGCACCACACCCGGCCGCCGCGTCGCCTGCGACACCGACACCGTTGCCACACACCGTCACCGGCGCGTTCACCGGCACCTCGACCAGGCTGCCGTCGCCGCTCGCGCCCGAACTGGTGGACCCGGCACCGCAGTCGGCCGTGCCCTCACCCAGCACACCGACACCGTTGCCACACACCGTCACCGGAGCGTTCACCGGCACCTCGACGGCACCGTCGGACGCGCTCGCGCCACCGGAGCCGGCCGAGCCCGCGCCGGTGCTGCTGCTGTCGGCGTCACCGAGGACGCCGACGGCGTTGCCCGCGACGGTGATCGGCGCCGAGACCGGGACCGAGACGAGCGAGCGCTGCTTCGCGTCCGCGCCGCCCTTCTCGTCACCGCCGTTGTCCGCGCCGCTCTTCGCCGAGCCGCCGTTGTCCGTGTCCTTCGAGCCGCCCGAGTTCGAGCCGCCCGAGTTCGAGCCGCCCGAGTTCGAGCCGCCCGAGTTCGAGCCGCCCGAGTTCGAGCCGCCCGAGTTCGAGCCGTCGGCGACGGCCATGTCGTTGTCGCTCACCGTGACCGGGACGTGCACCGACACGTCCACGACCGAGGAGCGCGACGACGAGCCCGACGACGAGCCCGCCTTCGCCGAGGTGTCCGAGTGCGCCGACGCGTCACCCGAACCGTTCGCGACGGTGACGTGGTTGTGGCCCACCGTCACCGGCACGTCGACGTCGACATGAGCCAGGGAGACCTGCGATGGGGGGACGGCGGGAGCCGTGTCGGCCTCGGCGATGCCGGTACCGACCAGCCAGACGCCGGCCCCGAGCAGCCCCATCTGCAGGCTGCGCTTGAGCCAGATGTTCATGATTGTTCCTCTTCTTCGACCGGGGGAAGCGACGAGACGTCCTGCCTCGTTCGCGTGAAGCCGTCTGCCGCGGGCGGAAGAGCACCGCGGCTGGCGGCGTCCCTAGTCGGGAGAGAAGCCGGGCCGGCGGACCGGCCCGGCGAGAACCGCGTCGTCGCGGTCGGTGCTGCGCACGGCCGCGGCGGGCGCGGCGGTGACTCCGGCCGCCGGAGCGGTCAGGCCGGGAAGGTCGTAGCCCGCGGTCCGCGCCGAGGACGGCGGCGCGACGCCACCGTCCGGCGCGGGGGTCACCGGGGTAGTCGGCGTCGTCGGCACGACGCCGGTGGCCTCGGCGCGGACCGCGGGCCGGTTCAGGGCCTCGCGCGGCGCGGCCGGCAGGGAGCCGGTGCCCGCGGCGACGAGGGCGAGAGCAGAGCTGGTGGAGCCCGCCGGGACCGCGTCGCCGGAAACGACGGTCGCGGGACCGGTCGTCGCGGAGTCGCTCGTCGCGGGGTCGGCCGGCACGGCGGTGACGATCGGCGCCGCCGGGTGCGTGCCGGCCGGTGCACCGACGGCCCCGCCCACGACGGGGAGGAGGCCGCCGACCACCGGCGTGCGCGACGCCTCGTGCAGCAGCACGCGGACCGAGGTGCGCACCGTCGTGGTCGTCGCCGTCGCGCTCTCGCGGACGGCATGGGCGGTGTGACGGACGGTGCGGACCGTGTGGCGGGCGACGTCGCCGGTGGCGTGCACGGTGGCGTGGACGGTCCCGCGGACGGTGTGGCCGAGGGCCCGGCCGGCGCCGGCGACGTCGGCCGAACCGACGGCGTGGGTCAGCTCGCCGACGCCGTGCCCCAGCTCCGCGACCGGCGTCGAGCTCGGCCGCGCGGGATGCGCCGCGCCGTGGTGCGCCGCGCCACCGTGCGATGCGGCGGAGGCCGTCGGCCGGTCGTGCCGGGCGCCGTCGCTCGGGGCGTGCGGCGCCGGCAGTGGGAGCTTCACACGGGCCGGCAACGATCGTGCCGACGGGTGCGCACCCGACCCGTGCGTCGAACCGTGCGTCGAACCGTGGGCGCGTTCGGGCGTCACCGCCGAGGCGGAGGGCGAGCTCAGCAGGGCGCCGAGCAGCCACAGACCCAGCGCCGCCCCGGCGAGCAGCAGCAACCTGAGGAGCGGACCGGTACGGGGCGCGGCCGACGACGGCGATGACATGGCGTCCGACCCTCCCGTCCGTTGTGAAACCGCGATCACTGTGAGCAACGTGCGGCGCTCCTCGACGTTACGCAGCGTGCCCCGCCGAGTTGCGCCGAACGCTTGATCGGAACACCCTCTCGTGGTAACTAACTGGTAGAACATGAGTTACACACCGTCACCAAAGGACTTTCGGGGGTGATCGGAGTGCCTGATGACCGACCGCACGAACCGGCCGCGCGACCGCTACCACGCCCAGGTGCGCGCCGAGATCCTGACCGCGGCGTGGGAGCAGCTGCTCGGCACGCCCGCCGCCGATCTCTCGGTCAAGGCGATCGCCGCGCAGCTGCAACTGACGGCGCCGGCGCTGTACCGCTACATCGGTAGTCGCGACGAGCTGTTGGGCGAGCTGGCCGTGCAGGTCGGCGAGGAGCTCGCCGACGTGGTCGAGCAGGCCGCGGCCGCGGCGGGCGGCTCTCCTGCACCGCTCGTCGCGGTGGCGGTCGCGGTCCGCCGCTGGGTGGTCGCGCACCCCCACCACTACCTGCTGCGCTCCATCGAGCGTCCGGTGCCGGCGGCGGCGGCCGGCGCGGAGCAGCGCGCCCTCGCCGCGATAGGCAGGGTGTGCGAGGCGGCCGGGGACGGCCCGCGGCGACCACGCCCCGGCACGGGGGGACGGGACGCGGCGGTGCCGTCGACCACGCCCGCCGCGCAGCGGGCGGTGTGCTTCTGGACGCGGGTGCACGGCGTCCTCGGCCTGGAGCTCACCGGCCACCTGGCCGGGCTGGGCATCGACGCCGAGACGCACCTCGTCCGCGAGGTGGCCACGCCCGACGGGGCCGCGGTCTGAGCGTCGCCGCGACCGACGAGCGCACCCGGAGCGTCGGTCAGCCGGCGTGGAACCGGTTTTGAGCGGCCTCGACGCCGTCGGTGAGGACGGCCTCGACCGCGTCGGCGGCCCGGTCGACCTCGAAACCGAGATCCTTGCGCTCGGCGGCGGCGAAGTCGCGCAGCACGTAGTCGGCCGGGTCCTGACGTCCGGGGGGCCGGCCGATGCCGAAGCGCACCCGGGCGTACTCGCGGCTGCCGAGGGCCGAGCTGGTCGAGCGCAGTCCGTTGTGGCCGCCGTCCCCACCGCCGCGTTTGACGCGCAACGTGCCGAAGGGGACGTCGAGCTCGTCGTGGACCACGACGACCCGCTCGACCGGGATCTTGTAGAAGCTCGCGACGGCCTTCACCGGACCGCCGGACTCGTTCATGTACGAGCGCGGCTTCGCGAGCACCACGGGCAGCCCGGCGAGGCGACCCTCGACGACGTCGGCACGGCTGCGGTGGGTCTTGAACCGGCCCCCGATCCGATCGGCGAGCAGCTCGAGCACGAGGAACCCGGCGTTGTGCCGGGTGGTCTCGTACTTCGGGCCGGGGTTGCCGAGGCCGACGACCAGGAACCTGTCGTCGGCCACGGCGGTACGGCGGCGGGGTTACTCGGACGCGGTCTCGGCGGACTCGCCCTCGGCCGACTCGCCCTCGCCCGACTCACCCTCGGCGGTGTCCTCGTCGGGGGCGTCCTCGACGATGCCGAGCTCCTCGGCCGCCTCGGCGACCTCGGCCTCGAGCTCCTCGGCGGTCGGCGCCTCGGCGATGGCCAGGATGAGGGTCTCGCCGTCGGTGACCAGCGTGGAGCCCGCGGGCAGCGTGACGTCGGCCGCGGTGATCTGGCCGCCGATCTCGAGGCCCTCGACGCTGACCTCGAACTCGCTCGGGATGTGGGTGGCCTCGGCCTCGACCGAGACGGTGGTGTTCTCCTGGTTGAGCAGGCCACCAGGGACGACCTCGCCGGTGACGGTGATCGGGACGTCGACGGTGACCTTCTCGCCGCGGCGGACGGTCAGCAGGTCGACGTGCTCGAAGTAGCCCTTGATCGGGTGGCGCTGGATCGACTTCGGGATCGCGAGCTGCTCGCCGCCCTCGAGCGCGAGGGTCAGCAGCACGTTGGCGCCGTTGTTGCGGATCGCGGCGGCGAACTCGTGGGCCGGCAGCGCGACGTGCTTCGGGTCCTCGCCGTGGCCGTAGACGACGGCCGGCACCTTGCCGTCACGCCGGGTACGGCGCGAGGCACCCTTGCCGAACTCGGTGCGGGTCTCGGCGGACAGACGGACCTCGGACACAGCAGAACTCCTCAGACGATGATCTCGGCGGTTGTCGGTGCGGTGCCTCGGACGCGGGACGCGCGTCGACGAGCGACACCGCGTCGATGACGGACCCGTCGGACTGCGGTCCCTCGCCGTGGCAACCGGTTCAGCCTACCGGCTCCCCGAGCCCGTGCCGACCACGGGGCGGCACCTCATTACGCTGGCCCGGTGCCGAGCCGACCGACCACTGCGCCGGTCCGCGTCCGGGTGCCGGCCAAGGTCAACCTGCACCTCTCGGTGGGCGAGCGCCGCCCCGACGGGTACCACGAGCTCGTCAACGTCTTCCACGCCGTCGACCTCGTCGACGAGGTCGACGCCGCTCCCGCCGACACCCTGTCGCTCGGGGTGACCGGCGAGGGCGCCGCGTCGCTGCCGACCGACGGCGACAACCTGGCCTGGCGCGCGGCGACGCTGCTCGCCGAGGCGGTCGGCGTGCCGGCCGTCGCCCGGCTCGACGTGCGCAAGGCGATCCCGGTCGCCGGGGGCATGGCCGGCGGTTCGGCCGACGCCGCCGCCGCGCTGCTCGCCTGCGCCCGACTGTGGCAGCTCGACGTCTCGGTCGACGACCTGGTCTCGCTCGCCGGCCGCCTCGGCAGCGACGTCGCCTTCCCCCTCCTCGGCGGGACGGCCGTGGGCACCGGCCGCGGCGAGCTGCTCACCTCGGTGGCCGCGCCCGCCCGGCTGCACTGGGTGTTCGCGATCTCCGACACCGGCATCTCCGCCGGTGCGGCGTACGGCGAGCTCGACCGATTGCGCGACGCCGGTGCGGCTCCGTCGCCGATCGGCGCGCCGGAGGCGCTGCTCGCCGCGCTGGCGGCCGGCGACGTCGCGGCCGTTGCCGGCCGGCTCGGCAACGACCTGCAGCCCGCGGCGCTCTCCCTGGCGCCGGCGCTGCGCGACACCCTCGCCGCCGGCCGCGGCGCGCTCGCGTCGCTCGTCTCGGGGTCGGGCCCCACGTGCGCCTTCCTGTGCGAGGACGCCGCGGCAGCGACCGTCCTCGCCGCCGAGCTGGAGTCTGCCGGCGTCTGCCGGACGGCCCGGGTCGCGACGGGTCCGGCCGCCGGCGCGACGGTCGTCGGCTGATGGGCGCGCGCTGATGGCCGCGGCCAACCTCGTCAACCTCGAGGACGTCGGGAAGGCCTACGCCACCACCGTCGTCCTGGCCGGCGTCTCGCTGGGCCTCGCCGCGAACGAGCGCATCGGCGTGGTCGGGCGCAACGGCGGCGGCAAGTCGACGCTGCTGCGGCTCGTCACCGGCGAGGAGCAGCCCGACACCGGTCGGGTCACCCGTACCCGCGACCTCCGCATCGCCCGCGTGACGCAGCGTGGCGAGCTGCCCGACGGCGCGTCCGTCCGCGACGTCGTGGTCGGCGACGCCGCCACCCACGAGTGGGCCGGCGACGCCGCGGTGCGGGCGGTGCTCGGCGGGCTCGGCCTGGCGACGCTGGGGCTCGATGCCGACGTCACGCGACTCTCCGGCGGCGAGCGGCGTCGCGTGGCCCTCGCGGCGGCGCTCGTCCAGGAGGCCGACCTGCTGGTGCTCGACGAGCCCACCAACCACCTGGACGTCGAGGGCATCACCTGGCTCGCCGAGCACCTGCGCGGCCGCAAGGGCGCGCTGCTCGTCGTCACCCACGATCGCTGGTTCCTCGACGCCGTCGTCGAGCGGACGTGGGAGATCGGGGATGCGACCGTCCGCCAGTTCGACGGCGGCTACGCCGCCTACGTCCTGGCGCGGGCCGAGCGGGCCCGGCAGGCCGACGCGAGCGAGGCGCGGCGGCAGAACCTGCTGCGCAAGGAGCTCGCCTGGCTGCGCCGTGGCGCGCCGGCGCGCACGTCCAAGCCGAAGTTCCGCATCGCCGCCGCCGAGGCGCTGATCACCGACGTCCCCGAGCCCCGCAGCGGGGTCGAGCTGCGGGCGCTCGCCCAGCGCCGCCTCGGTCGGACCGTCGTCGACCTCGAGGACGTCACCGTCACCGTCGGCGGCAGCCGCACCCTGCTCGACGACGTCACCTGGCACGTCGGCCCCGGCGACCGGATCGGCGTCGTCGGCGTCAACGGCTCGGGAAAGACCCACCTGCTGCGGCTGCTGGCCGGCGAGCTCGCCCCCGACAGCGGGACGGTGACCATCGGGCAGACCGTCCACGTAGGGCACCTCACCCAGGAGCTGCGCGAGCTGCCCGAGACCCTGCGCGTGCTCGAGGCGGTCAGCGAGGTCCGCACGACCGCCGAGCTCGGCGGCGTCGAGCAGTCGGCCGGCCAGCTCGCCGAGCGCTTCGGCTTCCCCAACGAGCGGCAGTGGACGCCCGTCGGCGACCTGTCCGGCGGCGAGCGGCGACGGCTGCAGCTGCTGCGGCTGCTGCTCGTCCAGCCCAACCTGCTGCTGCTCGACGAGCCGACAAACGACCTCGACACCGACACCCTCGCCGCACTCGAGGACCTGCTCGACGCGTGGCCGGGGACGCTCGTCGTCGTCAGCCACGACCGCTATCTGCTGGAACGGGTCTGCGACACCGTCGTCGCGCTGCTCGGCGACGGCTCGCTCGCCGCCCTGCCCGGGGGCGTCGAGGAGTACCTCGCCCGCCGCTCGGCGCAGGCCGACGCCGCCGTCGCGACCGCCGCCGACGAGCGGCGCGAGCGGCGCGGCGACACCCGCGCCGCGCGCAAGGAGCTGACCCGGCTGGAGCGGCGGGTCGAGACGCTGGGCCGACGCGAGGCGACGCTGCACGAGCAGCTCGCCGCCCACGCCACCGACTACGCCCGGGTGGCCGAGCTCGACGCCGAGCTGCGCGAGGTCACCGCCGAGCGCGAGGCGGCCGAGCAGGCCTGGCTCGAGCTCGCCGACGAGCTGGGCTGACGGCTCGCCGGCCTACTCGGCGTCCGGGCGGGGGTCGGTGCGGCGCAGCGGACGGGGTTTCGCCTCGAGGTGGGCGAGCCCGTTCCAGCCCAGGTTGACCAGGTGTGCCGCGACCTCCTCGCGCTTCGGCTTGCGCTCCTCCAGCCACCACTGACCGGTCAGCGCCACCATCCCGACGAGCATCTGGGCGTACATCGGCGCGTGCTTGGTGGCGATGCCACGCCGGGCGAACTCGCGACCGAGGATGTGCTCGACCTGGTTGGCGATGTCGTTGAGCAGGGAGGAGAAGGTGCCCCGTGCGCCGGCGACCGGGGAGTCGCGCGACAGGATGCGGAAGCCGTCGGTCTCCTCCTCGATGTAGGTGAGCAGCGCGAGCGCCGCCTGCTCGACGAGCTGGTGCGGCGCCCCGCCGGACAGCGCGCGGGTCAGCCGGTCCAGGAGATCGCCCATCTCGCGGTCGACCACGACGGCGTACAGCCCCTCCTTGCCGCCGAAGTGCTCGTAGACGACGGGCTTGCTGACGCCCGCCCGAGCGGCGATCTCCTCGATCGAGGTCGCGTCGAAACCCTTCTCGGCGAACAGCGAGCGGCCGACGGCCACGAGCTGCTCGCGCCGCTCGCGGCCGGTCATTCGTACCCGGGTTCGCCCACCTGCGTCGCTCATCAGGACAAGATGGTCCCATGACCGCCCCCGGCGACACCGACGAGCTGACCTACGTCAGCTACCTGCGACTGCCCGAGCTGCTCGACTGCCAGTCGCCACGCACCGACGCGCACGACGAGCTGCTGTTCGTGATCATCCACCAGGTCTACGAGCTGTGGTTCAAGCAGATCCTGCACGAGGCCGCCCTGCTGCAGGCCCGCCTCGAGGCCGGTGACGCCACCGGGGCGCTGCAGCCGGCCCGCCGGATCGCGAAGATCCTCAAGACGATCGTGGGCCAGCTCGACGTCCTCGAGACGATGACGCCCAAGCAGTTCGCCGCGTTCCGTCCGCAGCTCGGCGGATCGAGCGGCTTCCAGTCCGAGCAGTTCCGCGAGCTGGAGGCCGTCCTCGGTCGCCGTGACCTCGACCCGTCGCGCGACGAGCGCACCGCGGCGGCCCTGCGCCGTCGCTCGGTCTTCGACTCGCTGCTGCGCTGCCTCGCGGCGGCCGGGCACGACGTCCCCCAGGCGGCCCTGGAGCGCGATCCGGCCGAGCCGTGGCCCGCCGGGGACCCCGACATCCTGCGCGTGCTCGCCGCGGTCTACGAGCACGACGGCGATCCGATCACCGGGGTGTGCGAGGCTCTCGTCGATCTCGACGAGGGCATCCAGGAATGGCGGTACCGGCACGTGAAGATGGTCGAACGGATCATCGGGGCCCGCCCCGGCACCGGCGGCTCGGCGGGTGCGGACTACCTGCGCTCGACCCTGTTCCGGCCGGCCTTCGCCGACCTGTGGCAGGTGCGCGGTGGCTGAGCCCGGCCGCGGGGTGCCCCGCGTCGACTCGCGCGACGCGGCGCTCGCGGCCGACGAGGCCGACCCGATCGCCTTCGTCCGCGCCCGCTTCGCCGTACCCGAGGACATCACCTACCTCGACGGCAACTCGCTCGGCGCCCTGCCCGTGGGCGTGCGCGACGCGGTGGCCGACACCGTGGAGCGGCAGTGGGGGCGTGACCTCGTCCGCTCCTGGAACGCGAACGGCTGGTGGACCCTGCCGGCGCGCGTCGGCGACCGCATCGGCGCACTCGTCGGGGCCGCCCCCGGGCAGGTCATGTGCGGCGACTCGACGAGCGTCCAGCTGTTCCAGGCGATCACCGCGCTCGCCCGGCTCGTGCCGCACCGGCGCACGATCGTCACCGACGGGGGCAACTTCCCCACCGACCAGTACGTCGCCGAGTCGGTGGCCCGGCTGCTCGGCGTGCGGCTGCTGCGCGTCGCGCCGCCCGACCTCGACGCCGTGCTCGCGCGGGAGGGCGGCGACGTCGCGGTCGTGGCCCTCAGCGCCGTCGACTACCGCACCGGCGAGCTCTGGGACGCGGCCGGCATCACCCGGGCCGTCCACGCCGCCGGCGGGCTCGTGCTGTGGGACCTCGCGCACGCCGCCGGGGCCGTCCCGTTCGACCTGGACGGCATCGGCGCGGACGCCGCGGTCGGCTGCTCGTACAAGTACCTCAACGGCGGCCCGGGGGCGCCGGCGTGGATCTACCTGCCCGCCCGGCACCAGGCCGCGGCCGAGCTGCCGCTCACCGGCTGGCAGGGCCATGCCGCCCCGTTCGCGCTGGAGCGGGCGTACGCCCCGGCCGCCGGCATCGAGCGGGCGCGGATCGGCACGCCGGCGGTCCTCGCGATGCGCTCGCTGGACGCCGCGCTCGACGTCTTCGACGACGTCACCATCGACGACGTCCGGGCCAAGTCGCTCGCCCTCACCGGCCTCGTCATCGACTACGCCGACGCGTTCCTACCCGGGGTCGGGGTGGCGACACCCCGCGACCCGGCCCGCCGGGGCTCGCAGGTCGCCCTCGCCCTCCCGGACGCGTACGCCGTCACGCAGGCCCTCATCGAGCGCGGCGTCATCGGTGACTTCCGCGAGCCGGACCTGCTGCGCCTCGGCTTCGCGGCGCCGTACCTGAGCTACGCGCAGGTGTGGGACGCGCTGGACACGCTGCGCGCGGTGCTGGCCGGCGGCGAGTACCGCGATCCCCGCTTCGCCACCCGCGCCCAGGTGACCTGACGCTGGCAGGTGATGGCAACAGCGACGCCGCGCCGTGCGGCGGCCGGCGACGACAACAGCAGAGTGCCGGGGAGGCGGTCAGCCGACTCGGAGCTTCTCGAGGCGCTCGGGCTTCGGCCAGCGGACGTCGGTCGCCCAGCCGAACTTCTCGAAGAGCCAGATCATGCGGGCCGACGAGTCGAGCTGGCCCTTGAGCACCCCGTGTCGGGCGGCCGTCGGGTCGGCGTGGTGCATGTTGTGCCAGCTCTCGCCGAAGCTCACGATCGCGAGCGGCCAGAAGTTGGCGCTCTTGTCGCGGGCGCTGAACGGGCGCTGGCCGATCATGTGGCAGACGGAGTTGATCGACCACGTGACGTGGTGCAGCACGAAGATCCGCACGAGCGAGGCCCAGAAGAAGGCCGAGAGGGCGCCGGCCCAGGACATCGACACCAGGCCGCCGATCGTCGCGGGGCCGAACACCGACACCAGCACCCAGACCGGGAAGAGCTTGTCGACGACCCGAATGTCCTTGTCGCGCAGCAGGTCGGGCGTGTACTTCTCGCGATTGGTGTGCTCGAGGTCGAACAGCCAGCCGATGTGGGCGAACCAGAAGCCCTTGGCGAGGCCCCTCTTGGTGTCGCCGAAGCGCCACGGCGAGTGCGGGTCGCCCTCCTTGTCGCTGAAGGCGTGGTGCCGGCGGTGGTCGGCGACCCAGCGGATCACCGGCCCCTCGATGGCCATCGACCCCGCGATCGCGAGCGCGATGCGCAGCGGGCGGTTCGCCTTGAACGAGCTGTGCGTGAACAGCCGGTGGTAGCCGACGGTGATGCCGAGGCCGGAGACGATGTAGAAGCTCAGGAACAGCACGACGTCGGTCCAGCCGAGACCCCAGCCCCACGCGACCGGGATCGCGGCGAGGAAGGCGAGGAACGGGACGATGACGAAGGTGTAGAGCATCGTCTGCTCGCCGGGCTTCTTGGTGCCCTCGAAGACGGGCTTCGGGCCCTTGGGGGCGGCTCCGGCGCTGTCGGCGCCTCCGGCGCGCTCGTCGATCAGGGTCATCGGCGACTTCCTCACGTGTGGGGGTGTGCTGCGGTGTCCGGCCGCGACCGGCTGCGCGGCTGCACCATGGCTACGCAAGCGTAACTTACGCGAGCGTAGCCAGTGAAGCCCGACGGCCGTCGCACGACGGTGGCATAGGCTGTGGCCGTCCCGTGGGGGATGGGGTAATCGGCAGCCCGCCGGCCTTTGGAGCCGTGCAGTCTCGGTTCGAGTCCGAGTCCCCCAGCCAACGCAGCCAACGGCCGACCAACGAACCGAGAGGTGTCGCCAGCCCGTGTCCGCGTTTCCCGCCGCCGTCGTCGTACTCGCTGCCGGTGAGGGCACCCGGATGCGGTCCCGGGCCCGCCCCAAGGTGTTGCACGGCTTCGCCGGACGCACGCTGCTCGGCCACGTGCTCGCCGCCGCCGCACCGCTGCGCGCCGAGCGGACCGTCGTCGTCGTCGGGCACCGCCGCGACGAGGTCACCGCGCACCTGTACGAGCTCGACGACGCCGCCGTCCCCGCGGTGCAGGACGAGCAGCGCGGCACCGGGCACGCCGTCCGGCTCGCCCTCCACGCCGTCCCCGCCGACGCGCAGGGCACGGTCGTGGTGGTCCCCGGCGACGCGCCGCTGCTCACCGACACCGCGCTCACCGCGCTGGTCACCGAGCACGTCGCCTCGGGCGCGGCCGCGACGCTGCTCACCAGCGTCGTCACCGACCCGACCGGGTACGGCCGGGTCGTCCGCGGGTCGGACGCCGCGGTGCTGCGCGTGGTCGAGCACAAGGACGCCTCCCCCGACGAGCTCGGCATCCACGAGGTCGCCACGAGCGTCTACGCCTTCGACCACGCCCTGCTGCGCGACGCCGTGTCCCGACTCTCGACCGACAACGCGCAGGGCGAGGAGTACCTCCCCGACGTCATCGCCATCTTCGTCGCCGAGGGCCGCCGCGTCGCCGCGGTCGTCGCCCCGGCCGACCAGACCGCGGGCGTGAACGACCGGGTCCAGCTCGCCGACGCGCACCGGACGTACAACCGCCGCCTCCTCGAGGCCCACATGCGCGCCGGGGTCGCCGTCGTCGACCCCGCCACGACCTGGGTGGACGCCGGCGTCGAGCTCGCGCCGGACGTCACCCTGCTGCCGTCGACGTCGCTGCACGGGACGACCCGGGTGGCCGAGGGCGCCGAGATCGGCCCGGACGTCACGCTGACCGACACCACCGTCGGCGCCGACGCCCGCGTCAGCCGCACCGTGGCGATCGACGCCACGATCGGGGCCGGCGCCTCGGTCGGTCCGTTCGCCTACCTGCGCCCGGGCGCCGCGGTCGCCGACACCGCGCACGTCGGCACGTACGTCGAGGTGAAGAACAGCTCGATCGGGCCGGGCAGCAAGGTGCCGCACCTGTCCTACGTCGGCGACGCGACGATCGGCGCACACACCAACATCGGCGCGGCCACGGTCTTCGTCAACTACGACGGGGTGACGAAGCGGCGCAGCACCGTCGGCGACCACGTCCGCGTCGGCTCGGACACCATGATCGTCGCCCCCGTCGCGATCGGCGACGGCGCCTACACGGCGGCCGGCTCGGTCATCACCCAGGACGTCCCGCCCGGTGCCATGGGGGTCGCGCGCGGCCGGCAGCGCAACGTGGCAGGCTGGGTGCAACGGCGACGCGCTGGTACCCCCGCCGCCGACGCCGCCGCGCACGCCCTCGACGACACCACCGCCGACACCACCGCCGACACCATCCGTGACGACACCGCCCGTGACGACACCGCGGTCGCCGGCGAGCGCGAAGGGGAACGCTGATGTCCACGCTCCAGGTAGCCGGTAGCAAGAGCCTGGTCCTGCTCTCCGGCGGGGCCTATCCCGAGCTCGCCGACGAGATCGCCGAGCACATCGGCGTCACCGTCACCCCGACCACGAGCCGGGCCTTCGCCAACGGCGAGCTGTTCATCCGTCCCAACGAGTCCGTGCGCGGCACCGACGCGTTCGTCGTCCAGTCGCACACGACGCCGATCAACGAGTGGGTGATGGAGAGCCTGCTGCTGGTCGACGCGCTCAAGCGGGCGTCGGCCAAGCGCATCACCGTGGTCGCGCCGTTCTACCCGTACTCGCGGCAGGACAAGAAGCACCGTGGTCGCGAGCCGATCTCGGCGCGGCTGATCGCCGACATGTTCAAGACGGCGGGCGCGAACCGGCTCATGACCGTCGACCTGCACACGGCACAGATCCAGGGCTTCTTCGACGGTCCCGTCGACCACCTGTTCGCGATGCCGCTGCTCGCCGAGTACGTCCGGGAGAAGTACGGCGACCAGGATCTCGTCGTCGTCTCCCCCGACACCGGCCGCGTCCGCACCGCCGAGCAGTGGGCCGACGAGCTCGGCGGCCTGGACCTCGCGTTCGTCCACAAGAGCCGTGACATCGACGCCGCCAACGAGGTCGTCGCCAACCGCGTCGTCGGCGAGGTGCGCGGCCGCTGCTGTCTGCTCATCGACGACATGATCGACACGGCCGGCTCGATCACGAAGGCCGCCGAGCTGCTCTTCGCCGAGGGCGCGACCGACGTCGTCATCGCCGCGACGCACGGCATCTTCTCCGGCGAGGCCACCGACCGGTTGAAGAACAGCCAGGTCGCCGAGGTGCTCGTCACCAACACGCTGCCCATCACGCCCGACCGGCAGTTCGACAAGCTGACCGTCCTGTCCATCGCCCCGCTGCTGGCGAAGGCGATCAAGGAGGTCTTCGAGGACGGCTCGGTCACCAGCCTGTTCCACGGCCGCAGCTAGCGTCCCGCGTCCCAGGCCACGGCCGTCCTCGTCCCGCCTTCCTCGGCGAGTTGGTCGACCGGAAGCGCTGTCGATCAACCAACTCGCCGAGGAAGCGGGTCAGGAGGGACGGTGCTCGGCGAGGCGGGCGAAGTCGACGACACCCAGCGTCTCGCCGCGGGCGGACGGGTCGATCCCCGCGGCCCGCAGCGCCGCCTCGGCCTGCGGCGCCGAGCCGGCCCAGCCGGCCAGCGCCGCCCGCAGCGTCTTGCGGCGCTGCGCGAAGGCGGCGTCCACCACGGCGAAGACGTCGGCACGCGACACGGCGGTCGGCGGCGGGTCCCGCCGCGCCAGCCGCACCAGGCCGGAGTCGACGTTCGGGACGGGCCAGAACACCGCCCGCGGGACGGCGCCGGCCCGGGTCGCCGTCGCGAACCACGCGGTCTTGACGCTCGGGACGCCGTACACCCGGCCACCCGGGCCCGCCACGAGCCGGTCGGCGACCTCCGCCTGCACCATCACCAGGCCCCGCCGCAGCGTCGGCAGCACGGTCAGCAGGTGCAGGACGACGGGCACGGCCACGTTGTAGGGAAGGTTCGCCACCAGCGCCGTGGGGGGCGGCCCCGGCAGCTCGGTCAGCCGCAACGCGTCACGCGTGACGACCGTGAGCTCGGCCCGGGGCAGCCGCGGCGCCACCGTGGCCGGCAGCGCGTCGGCCAGCACCGGGTCGATCTCGACCGCGGTCACCGGATGACCGGCGGCCAGCAGGCCGAGGGTCAGCGAACCCAGCCCCGGCCCGACCTCCAGCACGCCCTCACCCTCGTCGAGCTGCGCCGTGCGGACGATGCGGCGGATCGTGTTGGGGTCGTGCAGGAAGTTCTGGCCCAGCGTCTTGGTCGGCCGGACGCCGAGACGGTCGGCAAGCGTCCGGACGTCGGCCGGTCCGAGGAGCGCGTCGCTCACCCGGTCGACGCGGCGGGAGCCGCGAGCCGGTCGAGGGCGAGCTTGGCGTAGAGCGCCGCCCCGGCCGGCAGCACCGCCTCGTCGAACACGGCCAGGGGCGAGTGGTTGAACGGCGCGGTGTCCGGGTCGGCCCCGGGCGGGGTGGCGCCGAGGAACGCCATCGCGCCGGGGACCTCGGCGAGCACGCGGGAGAAGTCCTCCGAGCCGGTGTGCGGGTCGGGCATGAGCAGGGTCGCCGGCGTCCCGAACAGCTCGGCGGCCGTCGCGCCCAGGAAGTCGGTCATGGCCACGTCGTTGACGGTCACCGGGTACAGCGACTCGTACTCGACCTCGGCCCGCAGCCCGTGTGCCGCCGCGATCCCCTCGCACAGCCGCACCGCACGCTCGCTCAGGGCGTGTTGGTGCTCGGGCGAGAACGAGCGGACGGTGGCGTCGAAGTGGGCGCGCTCGGGGATGATGTTGTGCTGCGTGCCGGCGTGCAGGTTGCCGACGGTGATCACCACCGGGTCGAAGACGTCGAACTGCCGCGTGACCATCGTCTGCAGCGCGGTGACGATCTCCGCGGTCACCGCGACCGGGTCCTGCGCGCGGTGCGGATTCGAGGCGTGGCCGCCGGTGCCCACCACCGTGACGTGCAGGGTGTCCGCGGCCGACATCATCGGCCCCGGCCGCAGCGCGACCACGCCGCTGGGGACCGTCGCGGCGGTCACGTGCATGAAGAACGCCGCCTCGGCGCGCGGGCCTGCGGCATCCAGCACGCCGTCGGCGATCATGTGCCCGGCGCCGTCGTAGCCCTCCTCGCCGGGCTGGAACATCAGGACGACGTCGCCGTCGAGCTCGTCGCGGTGCGTCGCGAGCAGCCGCGCCGCCCCGATCAGCATCGTGGTGTGCAGATCGTGCCCGCAGGCGTGCATCGTGCCGGTGGTCGCGGCGAAGTCGAGGCCGGTCTCCTCGGTCACCGGCAGGCCGTCCATGTCCGCGCGCAGCAGCACCGATCTGCCGGTCGGTCGACCGCGCAGGACGGCCACGACCGAGCCCAGCCCGGCCGGGCCGGTGGCGATCTCCAGCGGCAGCCCGTCGAGCTCGGCAAGCACCCGCTGCTGGGTGCGCGGCAGCTCGAGGCCGAGCTCGGGATCGCGGTGCAGCGCCCGCCGCAGCGTCACCAGGTCGTCGTGCCGGGCACGAGCCTCGGCGAGCAGGTCGGTGGCCACGCGCCGACCCTATCCCTCGTCCCGCCGCGCCCTACTCCGCGACGAGCACGTCGACGCCGGCGGCCGACACCTGCTCGACGATCTCGGGCGCCGCGGCCGAATCGGTGACGAGGGTGTCGACGTCGTCCAGCGACGCCAGCACCGTCGGGCCGCGCCGGCCGAGCTTGCTCGCGTCGGCGAGCACCATCAGCGCGTCGGTGTGACGCAGCATCCCGTGCTGGTAGCCGGCCTGGATGATCTTCGCGCCGGTCACGCCGACCGCCGGGTGTACGCCGTACGCACCGGCCACGATCACGTCGACGTGCAGGTCGGCCATGTTGGCCTCGGTCAGCGGCCCCAGCAGCGTCATCTGGTCGCGGTGCAGGTACCCGCCGAGCAGCAGCACCGAGACGTCGGCCGCGTGCCGCAGCCCGTGGGCGATCTCCAACCCGTTGGTGACGACGGTGAGCCGCCGCCGGACCAGGTGCGGCAGCAGGGCGCCGGTCGTGGAGCCGGCGAGCACCATGATCGTCGCACCGTCGGGCAGCTGCTGCGCCGCCCGGGCGCCGATGCGCGCCTTGACGTCGGCCGACACGCCCTCGGCGGCAGCACGGTCCTCCCCCTCGCCGGCGGGCGCGCCGGCGGGGTCGGTCGCGGACTCGACGTACGCGCCGCCGCGCGCGCGGCGCAGCAGCCCGCGCGCCTCGAGCTCGGCCAGGTCGCGCCGGACGGTCCACGCGCTGACCCCGAGCAGCCGCGCGAGGTGCTCGACCTGCGCGGTGCCCTCGCGGTGGACGTGTTCCAGCACACGGCGGCGGCGGTCGGGAACGAGCATGGCGGTGTCGAGCGTCGCCTATCGGGCCCCGATCGTCATCTTCGACACTCGCAATTCGGCTGCCCGTGCCTGCCCGGGGTTGCACACTGCTGCTCTATCTGCTCGCATATGCACAGTGATGCCCGTACGTGCCCGTAAGTCAACCCACCTCGTGGAGGCCAGTGACATGCCGACCCTGCTGTTCGGATCCATCAGCACGCTCGTCGACACCTCGGAACTGCAGCGGGCGGCGTTCAACGTCGCCTTCGACCGGCACGGCCTGCCGTGGACATGGGGACGCGACGAGTACCGCGAGCTGCTGACCGGCAACGGCGGCCGGCAGCGCATCGCCGACTACGCCGAGGAGCAGGGCACGCAGGTCGACGCGACGGCGGTGCACGAGACGAAGTCCGAGCTGTTCCGCGAGTCCCTGCGCTCGAGCCCGCTCGGGCTGCGCCCCGGCGTCGCCGACACACTGCAGGCCGCCCGGGAGCAGGGCTGGCGGGTGGCGCTCGTGACGACGACGTCGCGCGAGAACCTCGACGCGCTCTTCGACGGCGTCGACGGCCTCTCGGCGGCCGACTTCGAGGTCGTCACCGACACGTCGTCGGTCGAGCAGGGCAAGCCCGACCCCGCGGTCTACACATTCGCGCTCGGCGAGCTGGGCGAGCCGGCCGGCGCTGCCGTGGCGGTCGAGGACAACGTGGGCGGCGTCCGGTCCGCGCAGGCGGCCGGCGTCGCCTGCGTGGCCTTCGCCAACGAGAACACGGTGATGCACGACTTCGGCGACACGCCGCGCGTGACCCGCCTGGCGCTCGACGATCTCGCCGGGCTCGTGGCGGAGCGCGCGTGACCACCGCCGCGCCGGCACCCCGGCTCACGACGTCCGAGACCGCCTTCCGGGTCGAGGCGTGGGAGCGCATCGAGTACTCCCTGGACTACGTGGACGGCGTCTTCGCGCCCGACAACCCCGCCCTGGCCGACGTGTACCGACCGTGGGGACGCTGCCTGGCCGTGCTCGACGCCACCGTGCACGACCTGTACGGCGACGACCTGCGCGCGTACTTCGAGCACCACGACATCGCGCTGAGCACCGTGCCCATGGTCATCAACGAGACCGACAAGACGATGCGCACCGCCGAGCGCGTCGTCGACGCGTTCGGCGAGTTCGGCCTGGTGCGCAAGGAGCCGGTGCTGGTCATCGGCGGCGGCCTCACCACCGACGTCGTCGGCTTCGCCTGCTCGATGTTCCGGCGGGCGACCAACTACGTCCGCATCCCGACCACGCTCATCGGCCTCGTCGACGCCAGCGTGGCGATCAAGGTGGCGGTCAACCACGGCAAGGCGAAGAACCGGCTCGGCGCGTTCCACGCGTCGCAGCGCGTGATCCTGGACTTCGGCTTCCTGCGCACGCTGCCGCCGGACCAGGTCCGCAACGGGATGGCCGAGCTCGTCAAGATCGCCACCGTCGGCAACGGCGAGATCTTCGACCTGCTCGAGA
This sequence comes from Jatrophihabitans endophyticus, assembly GCF_900129455.1. Classification (NCBI taxonomy): domain Bacteria; kingdom Bacillati; phylum Actinomycetota; class Actinomycetes; order Jatrophihabitantales; family Jatrophihabitantaceae; genus Jatrophihabitans; species Jatrophihabitans endophyticus. The sequence continues at coordinate 113,806 of NZ_FQVU01000007.1, read as the reverse complement.
AGTACGGCGAGGATCTGCTGCGCACCCGCTTCGGCCATCTCGACGGGACGCCGGAGCTGCGGCAGATCGCGCGGCGCGTCACCCACGAGGCGATCCGCACGATGCTCGAGCTCGAGGTGCCCAACCTGCAGGAGCTCGACCTCGACCGCGTCATCGCGTTCGGCCACACGTGGAGCCCGACGCTCGAGCTCGCCCCCGACCGGCCGTACTTCCACGGTCACGCGATCGCGGTCGACATGGCGCTGTCGACGACGCTGGCCGAGCGCCGCGGCTACCTCGCGGCCAGCGAACGCGACCGCATCTTCTGGCTGTTCAGTCGGCTGGGGTTGAGCCTGGACAGCCCGTACCTCACGCCGGAGCTGCTGGCGCGCGCGACGGCGGCGATCGTGCAGACGCGCGACGGCAGCCTGCGGGCCGCGCTGCCGCACCCGATCGGGGCCTGCACCTTCGCCAGCGACGTGACGACCGAGGAGCTGACCGACGCCCTCGCGGCGCACCGGGAGCTCGTCGCGCGCTACCCGCGTGGCGGCGCGGGCGAGTCGCCGTTCCGCTCGTGACCGCCGCGCGCCCCGCCGCCCCGCCGGTCCCCCGGCCGGTGACTCCGGCCGGCATCGTCGCGGAGCGCCTCGCCGCGCTCGCCGCCCGGGCGGCCGCGCTGCCCGGCAGCGACCCCGGGCTCGTCGCCGAGCTGCGGGGGATCGCCGAGCTCGCGGGCGGGATCGAGCCCTACACCCGGCAGTGCACCACGCCGGAGTCGCCCGACCTGGCCGAGCTCGCGCGACGGACCCGGTCGCACGACTGGTCCGCCGCCGGCGGCGGGTTGGAGCAGGAGATGCTCTCCGGGCACGTCGAGGGGCGCTTCCTGGCCGTGCTGGTCCGCGCGACCCGCGCCCGGCGCGTCCTCGACATCGGCATGTTCACCGGCTACTCGGCGCTCGCGATGGCCGAGGCGTTGGCGTATTCCGCCGCGGGCGGCCGCGTCGTGGCCTGCGAGCGGGACGCGGCGGTCGCCGACCTCGCCCGGGCCGCGTTCGCGACCGCCGCCGCCGGCGAGCTGGTCGACATCCGCGTCGGGCCTGCGGCCACGACCCTCGACGACCTCGCCGCCGCGGGCGAGACGTTCGACCTGGTCTTCGTCGACGCCGACAAGGCCGGCTACCGGGACTACGTGGACACCGTGCTGCGGACGGGCCTCCTCGCCGAGCACGGGCTGCTGTGCATCGACAACACGCTGCTGCAGGGTCAGCCGTGGACCGGTGACGGCGGCCCGAACGGCGGCCACGAGAACGGCGGCCACGAGAACGGCGGCCACGAGAACGGTGTCGCCGTCGCCGCGTTCAACGACTGGCTCGCGGCGGACCCGCGCGTCGACCAGGTCGTGGTGCCGCTGCGCGACGGCATCACGCTGGCGTGCCGGACGGCCCGTCGATGACCGAGACGCTGCTCGACCCCCTCGGCGTCGAGGTCACGGGCGTGCAGGTCGGCGCGGTCGACGACGACACCGTCGCCCGCTGGCGCGGGCTGCTCGCAGAGCACGGCGTGCTCGTGCTGCGCGACCAGCTCGTCGACGACGCGGGGTTCCTGGCTTTCCTGCGCCGCTTCGGCGAGCCGGTGTTCACCGTCGGCGAGACCGCGGTGCCCGGCTTCCCCGACCTCAACGTGGTCAGCAACGTGGGGCGCGCCAGCGCTCCGCGCAGCTCCTTCCACGTCGACACGAGCTACGTCAGCCGGCCGCCGTCGCTGACCGCGCTACGCGCGGTCACCGTCCCGGCCGAAGGTGGCGAGACGCTGTTCAGCGACCAGTACCGCGCCTACGAGACGCTCTCCCCGGCGCTGCGCGACCACCTCTCGGGCCGCACCGTCCGCCACGCCGTCACCGGGGTCGACCCCGGCGATGAGCAGGAGCACGAGGCCCACCACCCGCTGTTCCGGCACCACGACGTATCGGGGCGGACGTCGCTCTACCTGTCCACGCCCGAACGGTGCACGACGATCAGCGGGCTGCCCGACGACGCGGCCCGAGCCCTCGTCCACCACCTCTACGAGCACTCGACCATCGCGGCGAACGTCCTGCGGCACCGCTGGCGCCCCGGTGACGTCGTCGTCTGGGACAACGGCTGCGTCCTGCACAAGGCCGACCACTCCGGCGTCGTCGGCGACCGCGTGCTGCACCGCGGCATGGTGCGATGAGCGGGCACGACCCGCGACAGACCGCACGGACGGTGGGCGCGCTCGCGCTGCTGACCGCGGCGCTGCCGGCCAACCTCGCGCTCACCGCGGCGGCACTGGCCCGCACCGCGCTGCGCCCCCCGCCCGCGCCGCCGGTTCCGGACCGGCGCCGGACCGTGCTCGTCAGCGGCGGCAAGATGACCAAGGCGCTGCAGCTGTGCCGCTCGTTCCACGCCGCCGGGCACCGCGTGATCCTGGTCGAGACCGCCGCGTACCGGCTGACCGGTCATCGCTTCTCCCGCGCGGTCGACGCCTTCCACGTCGTCCCGCGCCCCGAGGACCCCGGGTACGCGCAGGCGCTGCTCGACGTCGTGCGGGCCGAGGGCGTCGACCTGTACGTCCCGGTGTGCAGCCCGGCCGCGAGCCGGTACGACGCCGACGCCGCCGCGCTGCTCGCGCCGCACTGCGAGGTGCTGCACCTCGACGGCGACGCCGTGCGCATGCTCGACGACAAGTACGAGTTCGCGCGGACGGCGGCGAAGCTCGGTCTCGACGTTCCCGACACCCACCTCGTCACGTCCGCGGACGACGTCCCCGAGCGCGTGGACGGCGCCGCCGCCCCCTACGTGCTCAAGAACCTCGCCTACGACCCGGTGAACCGTCTCGACCTCACTCCGCTGCCGCGCCCGACGCCGGAACGGACGCTCGCCTTCGCGCGGTCCAAGCCGATCTCGCCCGAACGGCCGTGGATCGTGCAGTCGCTGCTGGCCGGGCAGGAGTACTGCACCCACAGCACGGTGCGCGACGGGCGCGTCCTCGTCTGGGCGTGCTGCGCCTCCTCGGCGTTCCAGGTCAACTACGCGATGGTCGAGCAGCCCGAGATCGAGCGCTGGGTGCGCGACTTCGTCGGCCCGTTGCGGCTGACCGGGCAGGTCAGCTTCGACTTCATCGCCGGCCCGGACGGCCGGGTCCGCGCGATCGAGTGCAACCCGCGCACGCACTCGGCGATCACGATGTTCCACGACCACCCCGACCTCGCCGCCGCCTACCTCGGCGAGCTCGGCGACACCGCCCCGCTGCGGCCGTTGCCCGGCTCGCGACCGACGTACTGGCTCTACCACGAGCTGTGGCGCGTGCTGCGCCGGCCGTCGACCGCGGCCGAGCGGTGGCGCGTCGTGCGCGCGGGCACCGACGCCGTCTTCGACCGGGACGACCCGCTGCCGTTCCTGCTCGTGCACCACCTGCAGGTCCCGGTCCTGCTCCTGCGTGCACTGCGCCGCGGCACGCGGTGGACCCGCATCGACTTCAACATCGGCAAGCTCGTCGAGCCCGGGGGCGACTGATCGTGCCCCGCCCGCCGCGCCGCGTCCTGCACCTCGCGGGTTCGCCGACCGACGACTTCTTCGCCGACCTGTCCCTGCTGTACGCGGCGGACTGCCTGGCCGCGGTCGCCGACCCCGCGCGCTACGACCCGCTGATCGCGTGGGTCTCGCCGGACGGGTCGTGGCGATTCCCGGCGAGCCTGGATCGCGGCGATATCGCCGCGGCTGCGCCGTACACCCTGCCCGCCGCGACTGCCCGGCTGGCCGACGAGGGCGTCGAGGTGGTCGTCCCCCAGCTCTTCTGCCGGGCGGGAATGACGACGTACCGCGCACTGATCGAGGCGCAGGGCATCCCGCTGGTCGGCAACACCGGCGACGTCATGGCGCTGACGGCGAACAAGGCCCAGGCGAAGCAGGTCGTGGCCGGCGCCGGCGTGCGCGTCGCGGCGGGCCGCGTGGTGGACCGCGGCGAGGATCCCGCCGTGGCGCTGCCCGCCGTCGTCAAGCCGGTGGACGCGGACAACTCCGCCGGGGTCAGCCTGGTCCGCGAGCGGGTCGAGCTGCGCACGGCCCTGGCGGCCGCCCTGGCGCACTCCCGGCAGGCGCTGGTCGAGTCCTACGTCGAGCTCGGCCGCGAGGTCCGCTGCGGCGTGGTGGAGCGCGACGGCGAGCTGGTGGTGCTGCCGCTGGAGGAGTACGCCGTGCACCCGACGCGCAAGCCCGTGCGCGGCGCGGACGACAAGCTGGCCCGTGACGGCGCGGGCGAGCTCGGCCTCGTCGCGAAGGACGCCGAGCACGCCTGGATCGTGCCGCCGGACGACCCGGTGAACGCCGCCGTCGGCGCCGCAGCCCGGGCGGCGCACCGCGCGCTCGGCTGTCGGCACTACAGCCTGTTCGACTTCCGGGTCGATCCCACCGGCACGCCGGTCTTCCTCGAGGCGAGCCTCTACTGCTCGTTCGCGCGGACGAGCGTGCTGGCGGTCATGGCCGCCGCCGCGGGCATCCCGGTCGAGCGGCTGTTCGCCGACCTCGTCACCGCCGCGACGGCGGGCGAGGGTGCGCCTCAGTAGTAGTTGTGGGCCTGCCAGAAGCCCCAGGCGCCGCACGGGGTGTCGTAGCGGGCCTGGATGTAGCCGAGGCCCCACTTGACCTGGGTGCGGTAGTCGGTCTGCCAGTTCGGGCCTGCCGAGGACATCTTGGAGCCGGGCAGCGACTGCGGGATGCCGTAGGCGCCGCTGGGGTTGGCCGCGTTGACCCGCCAGCCGCTCTCGTGGTTCCACATGGTCACGAGGCAGTCGTACTCGTCGTTGCCCCAGCCGTACTTGCTGCTCATCAGCGAGCGGGCGTAGGCCTTGGCCGAACCGGGGTCGGGCGTGCCGGTGGCCGGGGCCACCACGACCTTCTTCGTGCCGACGGCGACGACGCGGGTCCGGGGCTCGCTGACCACGATCGTCCTGACGACCTTGCGGCCGGTCTCCTTGCCGTCGACCAGGACCACCGAGTACGTGATCTGCGAGCGGCCGTTGCGCCCACTGGTGAGGATCTTGGTGCGGCCCTTGGTCAGCTTCTTGTCGTCGTGCCGCGAGGTCTCGTACTTGACGTCGACGGTGCGCGTGAGCGTGCGGGTGCCGACCCGCTGCAGCGTGATCGTCTGTCCGTCCGCCGTCGCGGCGGAGAGCGGGACGGACAACCGGTCGTCCTTGTCGGGGAGCACACGGATCTTCGTCAGCAGCGCCCGGACGGTCGCCTCGGTGGTGCTGACCGCCTCCCGCTCCCCGTCGTGGACGACGGTCACCAGGCGCGGCGTGCGGATCGCGATCGCGCTGGGGTCGAGCGGCAACCGCTTGGCGCGCGACACCGAGACGAAGTCGCTCGAGGAGTAGCCCAGCTGCGCCAGTGCCACGCTCACCGTCGGCGCGGTGGTCCAGACGTTCTTGGGCACGCCGTCGACGTTCAGGTGCAGCAGCCGCCCGCGGCGCAGGACGACGGTCATGCCGTCCTCGACCTTGCTGGTGGTGGTGGGGGCAACCAGGTCGTGCGACTTGACCTCGAAGCCCTCGTCAGCGAGCAGACCCCGCACGTCGGCGGCGGTGGTGTCGACGGTGGTGGCCTTGCCGTCGACGGTCAGGCGCACGGTCTTGTCGACGGTGGCCCACGCGACCGGGGCGGCGACGAGACCGGCCAGGACCGCCCCGTAGAGGCCGTACTTCACGCTGCGCAGCACTGGGTCAAACTCCTCGAGCACATCTGAGCTGCGTCCCGTCGGGGTTCACGGGACGGACGGGCGGGTCGAACCTGTCAGAGCCGCGACCCACAGACCGGCCACGGGCTCGACCCGCGGGCGTTGTAGACCTTCGTGGCGATCTCGATCTGCTCCTCGCGGCTGGCGAGGTCGGCCCGGGCCGCGTACTTGCCGCCGCCGTTGGAGTTCCACGTGCCCTCGTCGAACTGGACGCCGCCGTAGAAGCCGTTGCCGGTGTTGATGTGCCAGTTGCCGCCGGACTCGCAGTCGGCCAGCGCGTCCCAGTTCAGGCCGCCACCACCGCTGCTGCTGCCGCCGCTGCTGTGGCTGGTCGACACCTTGGGCTTGGGCCGGCTCTTGGTGCCGACGCGCTCGACCTGCGTGCGCGGGTCGGCGACCACCGAACGGTCGACGAGCTTCTGCCTGGTCTTCTTGCCGTCGACGTAGACGACCGAGTAGACCAGCCGCGCGGTGCCTTCCTTGCCGTTGCGCACGACCTTGCTGTTGCCCTTGTACATCTTCTTGTCGTCGACCTGCTTGACCGTGAAGTCGATCTTCTCGGTGCGGGTGACGCGCTTGGTGTCGACGCGCTGCACGCGCACGCGCAGGCCGTCCCCCACCACCGTGTCGAGCGACGGCGTGACCCGGTCGTTGCTGTCGAGCGTCACGCCGAGGTTCTTCAGCAGCTCACCGACGGTGCGGGCCGTCGAGACGGCGCGCTGCGATTTCTTGTCGTGCGCGACGACGACATCCTTCGGGGCGCGCAGCGCGATCGAGGTGGCGGCGTCGACCGGCAGTCGCTTGGCGCGCGACACGGAGACGAAGTTCGCCGGCGAGTAGCCGAGCTGCGTCAGGGCCTGCGCGACCGTCGGAGCCGTGGTCCAGACGTCCTTGGGCTTCCCGTCGACGTTCAGGTGGAGCAGTCGGCCCTGCTTGAGCACGATCTTCGAGCCGTCGGACACCGCGGTGTCCAGGCTCGGCGCGACGATGTCGTGACCGTCGACGTGGTAGCCGGCGTCCTTCAGCACACCGCGGACGTCGTCGGCCTGCGCGTCGACCTTCGTCGTGTGGCCGTCGACCACCAAGGTGACGGCGGTACCCCCGGAGGTCGCGAAGGCGGCCGTGCCGCCGACGACGCCGGCGAGAACCGCTCCGTACAGGCCGTACTTGACGCTGCGATGCACCCACACACTCCCACTGCCGTTCGGGCTCCGGTTCGGCCCGTCCTGGTTGGTCACGACAACGTAACGAGAGGTGCGGCCCGGGTCCAAAACCGGAGGGGCCGGCGGCGCCCGAATTGCCCCGATGACGGCATGTTGCAGCCCGTAGACGACCGGGAGCGTTTTCGGTCACGCACGGTGAGGAGCAGGGCTCGACTCAGGGTTGAGACAGGGGGGCGCAGCCGCATGATCGCGGGCCTCGCGGTCCTACCCGGAATGCCGGGCGCACCGCCCGTCCCAACTCATGGATGACGCACCAGGGGTCACTAACCGTTGCGAGCAACCAATAATTGTGACGCATGCCACAGTTAGGTGTCAGGTGTGTCGGGAACTCGGATCCCGAACACCCGGTGCGCGGTCCGTCGCGTCGCGGCGGCGAGGTCCCCCACGTCGTGACCACCGGCGCGCGCCAGCTCGCGCAGGGTGAGCGGCAGCAGGCGGGGCGCGTTGGGCCGGCCTCGGAACGGGTGCGGTGTCAGGAACGGCGCGTCGGTCTCGACCAGGACGTGCTCGGCCGGCGTCACGGCCGCGGCCTCGCGCAGCGCCGGCGCGTTCCGGAACGTCACGACCCCCGGGAAGGACAGCACGTACCCCGCCGCGACACATTCGCGGGCCATGGCCGCGTCCCCGGAGAACGCGTGGAACACGACGTGCTCCGGGGCGCCCTCCTCCCGCAGGATGCGCAGCACGTCGGCGTGCGCGTCCCGGTCGTGGATCATCAGCGGCAGCCGGGTGCGCTTGGCCAGCTCGATGTGGCGGCGGAAGTGCTCGTGCTGCAGCGCGGGTGCCGTGCGGTCCCAGTAGTAGTCCAGCCCCGTCTCGCCCACGGCCACGACGCCCGGCAGGCCGGCGAGCCGCTCCAGCTCGGCGTACCCGTCGTCGTCGAGGTCGCCGACCTCGGTGGGGTGGACGGCGACCGCCGCGTACAGGCCCGGGTGCCGCGCCGCGACGCCGGCGCACCAGCGTGACGAGGCGACGGTGTCACCGACGGTGACGGCGGCGGTGACGCCGACGGCCCGTGACGCCGCCAGCTCCGCGGTCACGAAGTCGTCGTCGGCGGCCACCCCGGCCCGCTGCGCCATCGCGTCCAGGTGCGTGTGGGCGTCCAGGACGGCCGAGGCGAGCGGTTCGGGGGACGGCGGCGGGTCAGTCTCCCGGGGCAAGCCGCTCGAGCTCCTCGGCCACGATCGCGGGGTCGAGCTTGGTGAACACCGGGGTCGGCGGTGCGAGCTGCCGGCCGACCTCGATCGGCACCGACTCCCAGCGCGCGCCGGTGTCGTAGTCGCCCGTCAGCACCGAATACGTCGGCGAGCCGACCGCGGTCGGCTCGTCGAGCTCGACGAGGTCGGGCATGGCGGCCCAGCGGCCCTCGCCGCGCAGCATCGCGTGCACCCTGGACGACGACGACGGCAGGAACGGCGTCAGCAGCGTCTTGGCGTCGTCGACGACCTGCAGCGCGACGTGCAGCACCGAGGCCATCCGCTCGGGGTCGCTGTTCTTGAGCTTCCAGGGCTCCATGTCGGACAGGTACTTGTTCGCCGCGCCCACGACCCCCATCGCCTCGCCGATGGCCGCCTTCTGCCGGGAACGGGCGAGCAGGTCGCCCACGGTGCCGAACGCGGCGCGCGAGGTCGCGAGCAGCGCGTGGTCGGCGTCGGTGAGCGCGCCCGGGTCCGGGACGGCACCCAGGTTCTTGGCCGTCATCGAGATCGTGCGGTTGACCAGGTTGCCCCAGCCCGCCACCAGCTCGTCGTTGTTGCGGCGCACGAACTCCGACCAGGTGAAGTCGGTGTCCTGCGTCTCGGGTCCGGCCACGGCGAGGTAGTAGCGCAGCGCGTCCGCGTCGTAGCGCGAGAGCATGTCGCCGACGTAGATGACGACGTTGCGCGACGAGGAGAACTTGCGTCCCTCCATGGTCAGGAACTCGCTCGAGACGACCTCGTAGGGCCGGTTCAGGGCGCCGAGCGAGCCGGGCGTGCCGCCCTTGGCGCCTACGCCGGAGTAGCCCATGAGCATCGCCGGCCAGATCTCGGCGTGGAAGACGATGTTGTCCTTGCCCATGAAGTAGTAGGCGCGGGCGTCGTCGGACTGCCACCACGCGCGCCAGGCCTCCGGCTCGCCGCGCAGCTGCGCCCACTGGATCGAGGCCGAGAGGTAGCCGACGACGGCGTCGAACCACACGTAGATGGACTTGTCCGGCCGGTCGCGCCAGCCGTCGAGCGGCACCGGGATGCCCCACTCGAGGTCGCGCGTGTACGAGCGCGGCTTGAGGTCGTCGAGCAGGTTGAGGCTGAAGCGCTGGACGTTGGGACGCCAGTGGTCCTGTTTGCGCAGCCACGTGGCGAGCACCTCGCCGAAGGCGGGCAGGTCGAGCATCATCTGCTCGATCTCGACGAACCGCGGGGTCTCGCCGTTGATGCGCGACACCGGGTCGATGAGGTCGACCGGGTCGAGCTGGTTGCCGCAGTTGTCGCACTGGTCGCCGCGGGCCTGCGGGTAGCCGCAGATCGGGCAGGTGCCCTCGATGTAGCGGTCGGGCAGCGTCCGGCCGGTGGACGGGCTGACCGCGCCGAGCTGCGTCTGCGGGAAGATGTAGCCGTTCTTCCGCAGGCCCAGGAAGATCTCCTGCGCGATCGCGTAATGGTTCTGCGTGGTGGTGCGGGTGAACAGGTCGAAGGACACGCCGAGCGCCTGGATGTCCTTGGCGATCACCAGCGCGTTGCGGTCGGCGAGCTCGCGGGCGCTCACGCCCTCCTGGTCGGCCTGCACCTGGATGGGCGTGCCGTGCTCGTCGGTGCCGCTGACCATCAGCACCTTGTTGCCCGCCATCCGCTGGTAGCGGCTGAAGACGTCGGGCGGGACGCCGATGCCCGCGACGTGCCCGATGTGGCGGGGTCCGTTGGCGTAGGGCCACGCGGCGGCGGTCAGGATGTGCTGGTCGGTCACGCGCACCAGCCTAGTGACGGCGGCACCGGCGTATCGGCGCCCGCGGCGCCACGGTGCGACGCCCGCGTCAGCTCCATGTGAACGGGATAAGAGTCGTGCGTACCGGTGTCCGGCCGGCGTCGTTGGGCCCGATGACCCTCGCACCCGGCGAGGCCGAAGCAGAGGACTCTCGATGGCCCATCGCTGCTCCCCCTCGCGTCGGACGGTGGCGCTGACCGCCGCCGGCATCCTGGTCGCCACCGGCGGCATCGCGCTGGATCCCGTCGCGGCCTCGGCCGCGACCTGGGTGCCCACCTCGACCACGGCGCTGTCGCCGACCGACGCGGTGCGGCTCGCCGCGGCCCCGGCGACGCGTTCGCTGCGGCTGACCGTCGGGCTGGCCCCGCGCAACCGGTCGGCGCTGGACACGTTGATCGCCCAGCAGGCGACGCCCGGCAGCGCGAACTACGAGAAGTACCTCACGCCGGCGCAGTTCACCGCCCGCTTCGCCGCGACCCAGGCCACCGCGACCCGCGTCACCGACTACCTGACCTCGCAGGGCATGCAGCACGTCACGGTGGCAAGCAACCGGCTTCAGGTCACCGCGGACGCCACCGTCGCCCAGGCGCAGCAGGCGTTCCACACGTCCATCGCGTCCTTCTCGCGGGCCGGGAAGCGCGTCATCGCCAACACCTCCGCCGCGCAGGTGCCGGCGACGCTCGCCGGTGCGGTCACCGGAGTGCTCGGGCTGTCCGACCTCGGCCCGGCGCTGCCGACGCTGCCGAGCGCGCCCAAGCTCACCGGCTACTACCCCAAGGAGTACAACACCGTCTACCACTCCGCGGGCACCAAGCCGGGCACCGGCACCACGCTCGCCGTCATCGCCCAGGGCGACCTCACCCAGACCGTGAAGGACCTGCGCTACGCCGAGGCCAAGCAGGGCCTGCCGCAGGTTCCGGTGACGCTGCGCTACAACGGCATCAAGAGCGCCGACACGGCCGGGACGATCGAGTGGGACCTCGACACGCAGACCAGCACCGGGATCGCGCCGAACGCGTCGCGGCTCTACGTCTACGTCGCCACGACGCTCACCGACTCCGACCTCGCGCGCTCGATCAACGACTTCGCCGCCCGCAACGAGGCCCGCTCGGGCAACGCGTCGCTCGGCGAGTGCGACCTGCTCCCCTACCTCGACGGCTCGATGGTCGTCGACGACATGGCGTTCGCCGAGGCCGCGGTGCAGGGCCAGACCTTCTTCGCCTCCTCCGGCGACACGGGCAGCTCGTGCCCGGTGGCTCCGACGAACGGCGTGCCCGGCAGCGGCCCGACCGACACCTCCTACCCGGCGTCCTCGCCCTACGTCCTCGGTGTCGGCGGGACGACGCTGCTCGCGAGCGATGCGAACGCCTACCAGTCCGAGATCGCGTGGAACGCCGGCGGCGGCGGGGTGTCGCCGGTCGAGTACCCCGGTGCGTGGACCAACGGCGTCAACCTCGCCGGCACCGCCGGCCTGCGCGGCGTCCCCGACGTGGCGTTCGCCGCCGACCCGGTCAGCGGCGGCAACATCTACGCCACCGACAGCGGGACGACCTCGGTGCAGACGGTCGGCGGCACCAGCCTCGCCTCGCCGCTGGCCATGGGGCTGTGGACGCGCATGGTCGCGACCCGCGGCGCGAAGCTGGGCTTCGCGCCGCCCAAGCTCTACGCGTACTACAGCCGGGTCCAGGCCGGGAACCCGGTCACGGCCGTCCCCGGCTTCCACGACGTCGTCGCCGGCGCGAACGGCGTCTACACGGCGCTCCCCGGCTACGACTACACGACGGGGCTCGGCAGCTTCGACGTCGCGGTGCTCACCGGCAAGCTGGGCTGAGCCCGCTCGGGCACGGTGGCGGCGCGGCGGGGCTCGACCGGAATCGTCAGCCCTGCTTCGCCGCCACCACCGCGTCGAAGACGGCCCGCTTGGGCACGCCCCGGTCGCGCGCGACCTCGGCGATCGCGTCCTTGCGGGGGTGGCCCGCCGCCTCGCGACGACCGACGTCGGCGGCGAGCTCGGCCGGCGAGGCGTCGTCGGCCGACGGCGTGGCCCCGGCGACGACGACGGTGATCTCACCGCGGACCTCCCCGCCCGCCCACTCGGCCAGCTCGCCGAGCGTGCCGCGCCGCACCTCCTCGTGGGTCTTCGTCAGCTCGCGGCAGACCGCCGCGGCCCGCTGCGACCCGAACGCGGCCGCGAGGTCGGCCAGCGTGGCCGCCAGTCGGTGCGGGGCCTCGAAGAGCACGAGCGTGCGCGCCTCGGCGGCGAGCGCGGCGACCGCCCGGCGCCGCTCGCCGCTCTTGCGGGGCAGGAAGCCCTCGAAGCAGAACCGGTCCACGGGCAGGCCCGACACCGCGAGGGCCGTGGTGACGGCCGAGGGGCCGGGCAGACAGGTCACGGGCAGTCCCGCGGCCACGGCGGCGGCGACGAGCCGGTAGCCGGGGTCGGACACCGACGGCATCCCGGCGTCGGTCACCACGAGGACGTCCGCCCCGTCGCGCAGCGCGTCGAGCAGCTGCGGCACCCGGCCGACCTCGTTGGCGTCGAAGAAGGACACGACGCGTCCGGCCGGCGCGACGTCGAGGTCGGCACACAGCCGCCGGAGCCGGCGGGTGTCCTCGGCGGCGATCACCGCGGCGGTGGCGAGCGCGTCGCGCAGCCGCCCCGACGCGTCGTCCGGACGCCCCAGCGGGGTCGCGGCGAGCAGGACGCGTCCGCTGTCGGCCATGTCAGCACCGTAGTGCGCCGCCGACTGGCGACTTCCGGGCCGACTGGCGAGCTATAGCTCGCCAGTCGGCCGGACAGTCGCCAGTCGACACACGAGGTCGCCAGTCGACGCGCGAGGTCGCCAGTCGACACACGAGGTCGCCGGTCATCGACACGCGAGGTCGCCGGTGGACACACGAGGTCGCCGGTGGACAGGTCCGGTCGGGAGGCTGTCTCTACTATGACGGCGTGACGGCGACGCTCGAGGCTCCGGCGAGCGTGCCGGGCCCGGACGACGCCGAGCCGCCCCACCCGCGCCGGCCGGCGCCCGCACAGCTCGCCCGGTGGCAGGACCCGCGGCCGCTATTGGGCTGGCTGATGACCGCCTTCGTCACGCTCGTCGCGGGGTTCACCCGGTTCTGGGCGCTCGGCTCGCCGCCGGGCGCCAACACCGTCCCCAAGAACGGGATGCTCTTCGACGAGGTCTACTACGCGGTCGAGGCGCAGGAGCTGCTGCGCTACGGCTACGAGGACAACCGCGGCTACATGTTCGTGGTGCACCCGCCGCTCGGGAAGTGGCTGATCGCGGCGTCGGAATGGCTGGTCGGCGGCCGCGACTCCACCGAGAACCTCACCAACTCCCTGGGCTGGCGCATCGCCCCGGCCGTGGTCGGCACGCTCGTCGTCGTCCTCGTCGCGCGCACCGTCCGGCGGATGATGCACTCGAATCTCTTCGGCGGCGTGGCCGGCCTGCTCATGGCCCTTGAGGGGTTGTCGGTCGTCCTCTCGCGCACCGCGATCCTGGACATCTTCCTGCAGTTCTTCGTCGTGGCCGCGTTCGCGGCGCTCGTGGTCGACCGCGACGCCATGCGGGCACGGCTGGCCGGGCTCGTCGCCGACGGTGTCGACCTCGCCGCCGGCACGCCGAGCCTCGGCCCCCGACCGTGGCGGCTCGTCGGCGGCGTGATGCTCGGGCTGTCCTGCGCGGTCAAGTGGTCGGCGTCCTCGTTCCTCGTCCTGTTCGTGATCATGTCGCTGGTGTGGGACCGCGCGGCGTTCCGCTCGGCCGGCGTCCGACACCCGACGGCGACCTGGGCGCACCGGTCGCTGGTCCCGGCGGTGGGGTCGCTGGTGGTGGCGCCGATCGCGGCGTACCTGTTCACGTGGTTGGGCTGGTTCACCGGCGAGAACTCGTGGAACCGCCACTGGGCCGACACGCACTCGAGCACGACCCACTCCTACTTCGGGCGCCTCGACTTCTGGTTCGGCTGGATCCCCGGTCCGATCCGCTCGCTCGCCGCGTACCACCTGGACGCCTACCGCTTCCACGAGCAGCTCGACTCCCCGCACTCCTACCAGTCCAACCCGTGGAGCTGGCTCGTCCTCGGCCGGCCGGTCGACTTCTACTACAACGGCGCCGAGAAGACCTGCGGCGCGAAGGACTGCTCGCGCGAGGTGCTGCTGATCGGCACCCCGCTGCTGTGGTGGGCGTTCGTGCCGATGCTGCTGTGGCTGGCCTGGCACTGGTTCAGCACGCGCGACTGGCGCGCCGGGGCGGTGTGGTTCGCGTTCGCCGCCGGCTGGCTCGTCTGGTTCCAGAACCTCGACCGGACGATGTTCCTGTTCTACATGGCCCCGCTCGTCCCCTTCCTGGTGATCGGCCTGACGCTGGCGCTGGGCGTGATGTGGGGACCTGCCGTCCCCGTCGCCGGCGCGGCGCCGCCCGCCCGCGCCCACGCCGCGCGGCGGCGCCGACTGTGGGGAGCGGCCGGCGTCGCGGGGTACCTTGCCCTCGTCGTCGCCGACTTCGCCTGGATGTGGCCGATCTTCACCGGCGGCCTGTTGACCTACGACGATTGGCACGCGCATATGTGGCTGCCCTCGTGGGTATGAGCACGAGACACGATCTGCCGGAAATCAGGAGGACCTCCCCATGAGTCTTGCCGCCAAGGCGCGCCGCGCCCCGTTGCGCGCCGTGACGGGCGCGTTCATCGTCAACAGCGGCGTCGGGAAGCTGAGCGCCGACGACGACACCGCCAAGGCGCTGCACGGCATGGCGAGCGGCACGTACGGGTTCCTGGGCAAGGTCGATCCGAAGCTGTTCGTCAAGGGCCTCGCGGTGGGCGAGATCGCCCTCGGCGGCGCCCTGCTGCTTCCCGTCGTCTCGCCCGTCGTGGCCGGTCTCGGCCTCACCGCGTTCTCGGCCGGCCTGCTGAACATGTACTGGCAGACCGACGGCATGCACGAGGACGGCGACCCGCGTCCCACCCAGGCCGGGCTGCCCATCGCCAAGGACGTCTGGATGCTCGGTATCGGCGCCGGGCTCGTCGTCGACGGCGTGCTCTCGCCCGCGCACGACAAGCACGTCGCCGTGAGCGCGAGCGTGCACGAGAAGCTCAACCGTCGACAGCGGCGCAAGGCCCGCAAGGCTGCGAAGAAGTCGGCCGCCGGAGCCATCGCGACGGTGCGCGAGCAGCAGGCGGAGCTCGGCAAGCGCGCGTCGAAGGCGGCCAAGAAGGCACAGCGGTCGGCGTCCTCGTCGTCGTCGTCCGACGCCCGCAAGAAGGCGCGCAAGGCCTCCGAGGACGCCGCCAAGCGTCTCGGCGAGGTCCGCGACGCGGCCGCGCCGGTCGTCGCGGCCAAGGCCAAGCAGGCCACGGCCCAGGCGCGGTCGACCGCCGCCGACCTCAAGACGCAGTACGGTCCGGTCGTGGCCGACAAGGCCCAGCAGGCCCGCTCCACCGCCAGCGACCTCTACGACCAGTACGCACCGGTGGTGGCCGACAAGGCGAAGCAGGCGCGTTCCACCGCGGCCGACCTGTACGACGGGTACGCGCCGGTCGTCGCCGACAAGGCCAAGCAGGCGCGCGACACCGCGGCCGAGTGGTACGACGACGCGTCCACCGCGGCCGAGAAGCGCGCCAAGAAGGCGCGCAAGCAGACCCGCAAGCAGGTCAAGAAGGCCAAGAAGGCCGTCGCCTGAGGCACGGCACGAGGGTTCCTTCGAGGGCCTCCCGATGGTGAGATCGACGGCAGTCGACATCCACCGCCGGGAGGCCCTCGCGTGTTCTATCCGCTGACCGTCCGCGACTTCCTCGACCGCGCCGAGCAGGTCTACCCCGACCGCGTCGCGGTGATCGACGAGCCCGAGCAGCCGGCCGCCAGCCTGGGCGAGATCACCTACCGCGAGATGGCCGCACTGGCCCGCGCCCAGGCCGCCCGGCTGGACGCGCTGGGGGTGCCGGTCGGCGGCCGGGTCGCGTTCGTGTCGGAGAACTCGGCCCGGCTGCTGACCTCGTTCTACGGCGTCTCGGGGTTCGGCCGGGTGCTCGTCCCGGTGAACTTCCGCCTGAGCACGGCCGAGATCGGCTACATCGTCGGGCACAGCGGGGCGGACGTCGTCTACGCCGATCCCGCCCACCGGCACGTCCTGGACGCCCTCGACGTCACCCACAAGTTCGTCCTGGGCGACGACGACGACCTCTACGCGCGCGACGCCGAGCCCCGCCCGTGGGACGACCCGGACGAGAACGCCACGGCCACGATCAACTACACCTCGGGCACGACCGCCCGGCCGAAGGGCGTCCAGCTGACCCATCGCAACAACTGGTTGAACGCCACCGTGTTCGGCCTGCACACGACGATCAGCGACCGCGACGTCTACCTGCACACGCTGCCGCAGTTCCACGCGAACGGGTGGGGCATGCCGTTCGCCATGACCGGCGTCGGCGCGCAGCACGTGATCCTGCGCAAGGTTGACGGCACCGAGATCCTGCGCCGGGTCCAGCGCCACGGCGTCACCGCGATGTGCGCCGCCCCCGCCGTCATCGCCGCCGCCCTGGACGCCGCCCCCGACTGGTCGGGCGATATCCCGGGACGCGATCGCGTCCGCATCATCGCCGCCGGCGCTCCCCCGCCGACCCGCACCATCGAGCGCGTCCTCGACGAGCTGGGTTGGGAGTTCATCCAGATCTACGGCCTCACCGAGACCTCGCCGCTGGTGACCGTCAACCGGCAGCGGGCCGAGTGGGACGCGCTGTCCACCCACGAACGGGCGCGACGCCTCGGCCGGGCCGGCGCGCCAGCGCTCGGCGTCCGGGTCACGGTCGACGCCGACGGCGAGGTGCTGACGCAGTCCAACCACAACCTGGCCGGCTACTGGGAGCAGCCCGAGGCGACCGCCGAGGCGCAGGCCGGCAACTGGTTCCACACCGGCGACGGCGGGATCGTCGACGACGACGGCTACCTGGTGATCTCGGACCGCAAGAAGGACGTGATCATCACGGGTGGGGAGAACGTGTCGTCCATCGAGGTCGAGGACGCGTTGATGTCCTACCCGGCCGTGAAGGAGGTCGCCGTCATCGGCATCCCCGACGACAAGTGGGGCGAGTTGGTCACCGGGCTCGTCGTGACCGACGGTTCGGCGGTGTCGGCGCCGGACCTCATCGCCCACTGTCGCGAGAGCCTCGCCGGCTACAAGTGCCCGAAGCGCATCGACTTCGTGGCCGAGCTGCCGCGTACGGCCACCGGCAAGCTGCAGAAGTTCAAGCTGCGCGAGGAGTTCTGGTCCGAGCGGGACCGTCAGGTGAACTGACCGGCCGGCGGCCGGGCGGCCCGGCGCGCCGCCACGGCGTCGGCGAGCAGGGCGGTCGCGAGCACGAGACCGGTGCCCAGGCAGATGCCGCCGACGGTGTCGGTGGCGTAGTGGAAGTTGTTGCCCACCAGGCCGACGGCGCCGAGCAGCGTCCACGTCACGAGCCCCGCGACGGCGGCTCGACGCGGGCCGCGGCGCAGTTCGAGGCGCAGCACGAGGAGCGCCACCACCGTCGTGGTGGCGGCCAACCCGGTCTCGTGCCCGCTGGGATAGGCGTAGCCGGCTTCGAGGACGGCGGGGTCGAGCTGCTCGGCGAGGCCGAACCGCCGGTCGAACGCGGGCTTGAGGACGTGCGACTCGAGCAGCAGCCCCACCAGCGGCGCGAGACCCGCGATCGCCACCACGTCGAAGGCGCGGACGACGAGCGCGCCGATGCTGATGAGGACCAGGATGCCGACGGTGAGGACGGGATCGGTGAGCGCGAGCAGCAGCCGGGCCACGACCGAGTCGGTGTGCGTCACGAGCCAGTGCCGGGTGGGTTCGTCGAACCCCACCGGTCGCGGGTTGCCGTGCACCCACCACCCCAGGGCGGCCAGGACGGCGAACGCGGCCACGACGGTCGCCGCGACCGGCGCCCGGCGCGCCGCCAGCGGCCGCCGCTGCGTGGCGGTGGGGGACGCGACGTTCACCCGGCGATGATCCCAGACCCGGCTGTGGCGCCGGTCGCAGCGCACGGCGATCGCCGTGCGACACGCCACCTTCGGGGTGTTCCCCGCACCGCACGGGTACCCCTGTCGTCGAACCGGAACCCCCAGACGAGGAGTTCGACCATGCAGATACCGCGGATCGATCCGAAGAACGCCGCCGGGCTCGTCGACAAGGTCGTCGGCCTGGGCAAGGAGATCGTGGGCACCGTCGCCGGCAACGACCGGTTGGCGAACGCCGGCCAGGTGCAGCAGGACAAGGGCACCGAGCGACTCAAGGCCACCAAGGCGCAGACCCGCGCCGACGGGCACGAGGCCAAGGCGAACGCCGCCGAGCAGCGGCAGAAGGCCGCCCAGAGCGTGAAGGAGGCGACGAGCTGATGGGCATCGGCGAGAACATCAAGGGCGCGGCGAAAGAGAAGCTCGGTCAGGCGACCGACGACGACGAGCTGCGCGCCGAGGGCAACGCCCAGCAGGCCAAGGGCGAGGCCGAGACCGACGAGACGAAGGCGCGCGCCGAGGCCCAGGCGCACGAGAAGAAGGCCGACGCGCTCGAGAAGGAGCAGGAGGCGCTCGAGAGCTGAGCCGCCCCGCACACGCGAAGAGGCCCGGACGCCCATGGTGTCCGGGCCTCTTCGCGTCCGCGCGTTGCCACCCGGGTTCGCCCTGGAGACGACGAAGGCCCCGCGCCGCGGGGCCTTCGGTAGGGGTGGAGCTGAGGGGAGTTGAACCCCTGACCCCCTCGATGCGAACGAGGTGCGCTACCAGACTGCGCCACAGCCCCTGACCGGTTCGTCGTGCCCTGCGGGCCCGGCCGAACCGTCGACCAGACTAGCAGGGCGCGCGATCAGCTTGCCCGGCGCTGCAGGGCCGCGGTGGCGGCCTCCTCGTTGTACAGCCCGGTGAGGTCGATGGTGTCCATGCTGTGCAGCTCGATGTCGTCGTCGTCGATGCGCACGACCGACTGCGGCGCCTCCTCGAAGCGGCCGACCTCCTCGGTCGCGTCGTAGCCGGCGGGGCGACGGGCGGCGGCGCGCAGTTGCCGGTTCTCGCGACGAGACCGGTCGCGGAGCGCCTGGTTGCGCAGGAACAGCACGTATCCGGCGAGCCCGAGCAGGAACGGCACCGCGAGCAGCCACATGATCCCGCCCATGACGAGCGCGGCGAGACCGAACACCACGCTGCCACCGGCCAGGATCGTCAGCGAGCGCCGGCGGCGGGCGAGCATGTCGGCCCGCGCCTCGGAGAGGTCGGCACGGTCGGGTGGGTACATCAGCGCCTCCTGGGCGGCGGGCACGGGCCGGCGCGCCGCGGCGGCGAGCGTGGCGGAACGATCGGTGGTGTCGCGGCTGCGCTGCGAGCGGCGCGGGACGAAGACGTCGGGGTCGTCGGTGCGGGGGTCGGCGGCGTCGGCCCGGCGGCCGAGGGCGCGCATGCCGCGGCCCCAGTCGGCGACCGAACGCTCGCGCCTCTTCTCGTCGTTGCGACGCAGGACCATGGGGACGACGACGATGAGCCAGAGGACGGTGAGGATGACCACCGTCATGAACGGCGACGGCATTCACGCACCTCCAGTCACACCAGTAACACGACTCCCGCCAAGTTAGTGAGCGTCGTGGCCCCGACCCCGTACGTCCGACGGCGTGTCGACAAAAACCCTCACGTTGAGGTTGAGAACGTCCGCCGGATGGCGCTCGGCGTCATCCTCCGCCGCGCACCGCCCGCCACGTCGGCACCGGCGGCAGCCGGTCGAGGCGCGAGAGCATCGTGGCGCCGCGCAGCTCCTCGACGGTGAGCGCGAACGCCGCGTGGTCGCGCCACGCGCCGTCGATGTCCAGGAACCGCTCGTAGTAGCCCTCGCGCCGCAGCCCGAGCTTCTCCACGACCCGTAGGCTCGCCTTGTTCTCGGGCCGGATGTCGATCTCGATGCGGTGCATCCCGACGTGCTGGAAGCAGTGGTCCATGACGAGCGCCACCGCGGTGGGGGTGATGTTGCGCCCCGCCACCGCGGAGTCGACCCAGTAGCCGATGGTGCACGAGCGCAACGCGCCGTGGACGACGTTCGAGACGTTGACCTGGCCGACGAGGCGGCCGCCGTAGTCGACCATGAACGGCAGCATGATGCCGCGCCGCGCCGCCGCCTTGAGCGAGGAGTGCAGCGTCGGCCACGCGCTCACGGCGTTGCGCTCGTCCCAGGCGTGCGACGAGGTCGGCTCCCACGGCGTCAGCCACGCCTCGTTGCGCAACCGGACCTCGCTCCAGCCGCGCGCGTCGCGCAGCCGCGGCGCGCGCAGCTCGACCGGCCCGGCGCACGGGTGCGCCGGCCAGCCGGGGGTCCTGGCCACGGCAGCTCCTCGCCCCTCGACCGCGCTAGCGGTTCGACAGCAGCAGCGGGACGACGGTGACCTGCTCGCCGGCCGAGACCGACGTGACCTCTTCGTCGATCACGACCAGGCAGTTGGACAGCGCGAGCGAGGCGAGCAGGTGCGACCCGGGGCCGCCGATGAAGGAGACGCTGTAGCCGCCCGACGACTCGCGGTGCAGCACGCCGCGCCGGTACTGCCGCGTGCCGTGCGTGCTCGTCGCGCCCTCGAGCGCGGTCGCCTGCACCGTCGCCCGGTTCAGGCTGCGCTTGCCCAGCAGCTTGCGGATGGCCGGACGGACGAACGTCTCGAACGACACCAGGCTGCTGACCGGATTGCCGGGCAGGCAGAAGATCGGCACCTTGTTGCCCAGATGACCGAAGCCCTGCGGCCGTCCCGGCTGCATCGCGACCTTGGTGAACTCGACGGTGCCGAGCTCGCTGAGCGCCTCCTTCACCACGTCGTAGGCGCCCATGGACACCCCACCGGTCGTGACGAGGACGTCCGCGCGCAGCAGCTGGTTCTCGAGCGCGTCGAGCAGCGCGGAGTGGTCGTCGGCCACGATGCCGATGCGCCGCGCATCCGCGCCGGCGTCGCGCGCGGCGGCGGCGATCATGTAGGAGTTCGAGTCGATGACCTCGCCGAACGACGGCGTGCGCCCGACCTCGATCAGCTCGCTACCCGTAGACAGGATGGTGACGCGCGGGCGGGGTCGGACGGTGACCCGGTCGCGGCCGAGGGCAGCCAGCAGCGCGAGCTGCTGCGGCCCCAGCGCGGCGCCGGCGCCCAGCGCCGGCGCGCCGGCCGCGAGGTCCTCACCGGCGCGGCGCAGGCACTCGCCGGTCCGCACGGGACGGCCGACCGCGACGCGGGCCAGCCCCCGGTCGGTGTCCTCCAGCGGGATGACGGCGTCGGCACCGGCCGGGATCGGCGCGCCGGTCATGATGCGCATCGCGAGGCCGGGGCCCATGCCCGAGCGGGCACGGGCGCCGGCGGCGACGTCGCCCACGACCTGCAGCACCGTCGGGTCGCCCTCGGCGGCGTCGCGCGTGTCGATCGCGCGCACCGCGTAGCCGTCCATGGCGGAGTTGTCGAAGCTCGGCAGCGGGAAGTCGGCGCTGACGTTCTCGGCCAGCAACAGCCCCTGGGCGTCCAGCAGCGTGAGCTCGATCGGGTCGATGGAGCCGATGCCGTCGAGCACGATGGCGAGGTGTTCGTCGACCGTCCGCAGGCGATCGTCGTCGGCCACGCGCCGTCCCCCTTGCTCGGAAACCTTCGTCGCCCCGCTGAGCCGGGGCACCACTGACGGCGTCCAGCTAAGCACGCGCGGGCCGGCGGGCGCGGGAACCGGCCGCGCGCTGCCTGCGATACGTGACAACATTAACGACCGTGAGCGCAGACAACCTCGCGGCCGCGGTCCAGCGCATGCGCGACGCGGACGTGTCGGCCGAGGCCATCGCGACCTTCGAGCGCGGGTACCGGCTGATCGAGCAGGGCGAGTCCGGGATCATCGTCGAGGAGTCCATCGAGCCCCTCGGCGAGCTGCCGGAGCTGGCCGGGCTCGACGCGCCGATCGACGACGACGCGGTGCACGCCACGGTGATGATCCGGCTCAACGGCGGCCTGGGGACGTCCATGGGCCTCGACACCGCCAAGACCCTGCTGCCGGTGAAGCCCGGCACCACCTTCCTCGACGTGATCGCCCGCCAGACACTGGCGTTCCGGCGGCGGCACGCGGTGGCGCTGCCCCTCGTCTTCATGAACAGCTTCCGCACCCAGCAGCCCACGCTCGAGGCCCTCGCCCGCTACGAGGACCTGGCCGTCGACGGCCTGCCGATCGACTTCCTGCAGAGCCGCGAACCGAAGCTGCGCGAGGACGACCTCGCCCCCGTCGACTGGCCCGCCGACCCCGACCTCGAGTGGTGCCCGCCGGGCCACGCCGACGTCTACCCCTCGCTGCGGGCGTCCGGGCTGCTCGAGCAGCTGCTCGCCGCCGGCTACCGCTACGCGTTCTGCGCGAACGCCGACAACCTCGGCGCCGTGGTCGACCCACGGCTGCCGTCCTGGCTCGCCGCGACCGGCACGCCGATGGCGCTGGAATGCTGCGTACGCACCCCCGCCGAGCGCAAGGGCGGCCACCTGGCCGTCCGACGATCGGACGGCCGGCTGATCCTGCGCGAGACGGCGCAGACGTCGGACGAGGACGCCGCGGCCATGCAGGACCTCACCCGCCACCGCTACTTCAACACCAACAACCTCTGGCTCGACCTGCAGGCGCTGGCCGACGAGCTCGACCGCAGCGACGGTGCGCTGGAACTGCCGATCATCCGCAACAGCAAGACCGTGGACCCGTCCGACGCCACGTCCACGCCCGTCGTCCAGATCGAGGCGGCCATGGGATCGGCCGTCAGCCGCTTCGACGGGGCGCGGGCCGTGGCGGTCGGTCGCGACCGCTTCATCCCGGTCAAGACGACCGACGACCTGCTGCTGCTGCGCAGCGACGTCTTCGAGCTCGACGACGAGTACCTGCTGCGGACCGCGACCGACCCGCTGCCGCTCGTGAGCCTGGACAAGGACCACTACAAGCTGGTGCCGGACTTCGACCGGCACTTCCCCGCCGGGCCGCCGTCGCTGACCTCGGCCACGGCACTGACCGTCGAGGGCGACGTCACCTTCGGCGCGGACGTCCGGGTCGTCGGTGACGTGACGGTGTCCGCCGCGGACCTGGACGACGGTCGCGTGCCGGACGGGGCCGTGCTGGGCGAGTGAGCGCGCAGGACGCCAAGGCCGAGCTGCGCGCGCGGTTCGCGGCGGCCCGGCGGGCCATGCCCGACGACCACCGCGCGCGGGCGAGGCGAGCCGTCGCCGGACACGTGCTCGCGCGCGCCGACGGCTGGCCGGTCGTCGCCGCGTACGAGCCGCTGCGCACCGAACCCGGATCGGTCGCGCTGCTGGCGGGGCTCGTCGCGGCGGGGGCGCGGGTGATCGTGCCGGTGACGCTGTCCGACCGCGACCTCGACTGGGCGCCGTGGTCGGCCGCCGGCCGCGGGGACGCGCTGGGCCGCGAGGCGGTGGGTGACGTCTCGGCCGTCCTGGTGCCGGCCTCGGCGGTCGCGCGGGACGGCACCCGGCTCGGGCGTGGCGGCGGCTCCTACGACCGCGCGTTGGCCCGGGTCCCCGCGACGGCGCCGACGGTCGCACTCGTCTTCGACGACGAGCTGGTGGCCGACCTGCCGCGCGAGCCGTGGGACGTCGCGGTCACGGCGGCGGTGCGGCCGGCGGGCTGGACGGACCTGGGTGTCGCCGCCGGCGGTTAGCAGTCGTATCCTGAGAGTGCCAGCTCGGGTGCTGCGCACTTCCCGCCCACGGAGGAACCCCCGACGATGCCCACCTACCAGTACGCGTGCACGAACGCCGACTGCGGCAACCGCTTCGAGCTGGTGCAGTCGTTCACCGACCCGGCCGCCTCGGAGTGCCCGGTGTGCGGCAGCCCGGTCCGCAAGGTCTACGGCTCGGTCGGCGTCGTGTTCAAGGGCTCGGGCTTCTACCGCAACGACAGCCGGGCGCAGCAGGGCTCGGGCGGCTCCGGTGGGTCGAACGGCTCCGGCGGCGCGGCGGGCAAGGACGCGAAGGGCGGCTCGGCCAAGGACTCGGGCTCGTCGTCCGGGTCGTCGGGTGACTCGTCCGGATCGGCGTCGTCGTCGAGCGGATCGTCGCCCAACGGATCGTCGTCGAGCGGGTCGTCGCCGAACGGATCGTCGTCGACATCCTCGTCGAGCGGGTCGTCGGGATCATCGGGGTCGGGCAAGTCGGCCGCACCGGCGTGACCGCGGCCCGCTAGCACGGCCCACCGACGGGTTCGCACCGCGCCGTCCACAGCCGGCGCCGTCGTCCACAGTCAGGTCGGCCGCACCCGCGGACCCCGCCACGTTTCCTAGCGTGGCCTCGTGCTCACCTCCCTGCGCCTCGCCCTCGGCCGCGTCGGCCGATGGCCGCGCGCCGCCGCAGCGGCGGCGTGCCTGCTGCTCGCGGCGGTGTCGGCCCTCGCGGATCGCGCCGCGCCGGGCGCGTCGGCACGGGGGCACCCGGTGGTGATCAGCACGCGTGTCCTGGCCGCGGGGCACGCCCTCGTCGCGCGCGACCTGCGGGTCACGCGGTGGCCCGACCGGCCGCCGCTGCCCGGCACGCTCGCCGACGCGCGCCACCTGGTCGGTCACCGGCTGGCGGGTCCACTCGCGGCCGGCGAACCGGTCACGAGGCTGCGTCTCGTCGACGACCGGTTGACCATCGGGCTGGGGCGCTCGCTGGTCGCCCAGCCGGTCGACGTCGACACCGACGTTCGTGGGCTGGTCAACCCCGGCACCCGCGTCGACCTGCTCGCTGTCGCCGTCCCCGACACCGTGCCGTCGGGCGACGCCCCCGCCGCCGGGGCACAGCGGGTCGCCGACGGCGTGCGCGTCCTGGCCGTGCTGCCGGGGCCGCAGGACGCGACGTCCACCCGCGCCGGGTCACGGCTCGTCCTCGCCGTCTCGCGCCCCGACGCGGTGCGCATCGCCGGGCTGCGGGTGAACCGGATGTTCACGGTGGTGGGCAGTGGGCCCTAGTTCCGGTTGTGGCCAACGGGTCCTAGTCTCTTCTCGCGAGCGGCCCTCCGGTGGTCGCGCCGTCCCGAGGAGAGCACGTGATCAAGGGGTTCAAGGACTTCATCATGCGCGGCAACGTCGTCGAGCTGGCGATCGCGGTGGTGATCGGCACGGCGTTCCAGGCGGTGGTAAGCGGTGTCGTCAACGCCGTCATCAAACCGCTCGTGAACTCCGCCGGTGGTGCGAACGTCAACGGGCTCGGCTTCTCGCTGCGCCACACCGAGGGCGTGAAGGCGGGCTCGGCGCAGGACGTCCTCGGCAAGTCGACCTTCATCGACCTCTCGTCCATCGTCAACGCCGTCATCGCGTTCCTGGTGACCGCGGCGGTGGTCTACTTCTTCATCGTCGTGCCGATGAACACCTTCCAGGAGCGGCGCGCACTCAAGGCGGCCAAGGGCGAGCCCGATCCGACACCGCGGGCCGAGGACGTCATCCTGCTCGAACAGATCCGCGACCTGCTCGCCGCAAACTCCGCGACCGGGGTCGCCCAGACGAACCCCGCGAAGTCGCCGCCCACGGGCTGAGGACCCTCGCACGGCACGGTGCGAGCGCGGCGGCGGGGAGCGTCGGGTCAGTCGCCGTGGTGGGGCGGCCGCTCGCGGTGGTACCACTCCGCGTCGCGCTCGGCGCGCTCGTCGCCCCAGCCCACGTCGGAGTCGTCGCGCGAGCGCGACGGCAGCACCGGCTCGTCGTCGCGGGCCCGTGCCCGCCGGGGCGCGGATTCGCCGGAGCGCTGCGGTTGCCTGCGGTCGGTCACGGACAGTTCACCCACTCGTCGGTGCCGTCGGCGAACACCTGTCGCTTCCAGATCGGCAACCGGTCCTTGACCGTGTCGACCAGTTCGGCGCACAGCGCGAAGGCGGCCTGCCGGTGGGCGGTCGCGACCGCGGCCACCAGCGCGACGTCGCCGACCAGGAGCGGGCCGACGCGGTGGCTCACGGCGAGCGCGATCGTGCCCGGCCGGGCGGCGAGGTCGGCGGCGATCTCGCGCAGCACCTGCTCGGCGCTGGGATGCCCCTCGTACTCGAGCGCCAGCACGCGGCGGTCGTGGTCGTGGTCGCGCACCACGCCGGTGAAGACGACCTGCGCGCCGGCGCGGGGATCGGCGACCGCCCGTTCGTGCGCCACGACGTCGAGCGGCGCGGCGCCCACCGCGACGAGGCGTACCGGCGGCAGCGTCGGCCCGGCGACGGCCGCCGACTCGGGCTGCACCTGCGTCTGCGCCTGCGCCATGCGGGTCAGCACGTCGTCGGCCTCGTTCATCACACGCCCCCGCCCGGCTGATGGTCGCCGCCGCCGAGCTGGTCCACCGCGTGGTCGAGCAACGGGGTCAGGACCGCGAGCCCGTCGCGCACTCCACCCGGCGACCCCGGAAGCGTCACCACCAGGGCGGTACCGATCGTGCCCGCCACGCCGCGCGACAGCACCGAGGTCGGTACCCGGTCGCGTGACTCGACGCGAAGCGCCTCGGCGATGCCGGGCACCTCCCTGTCGAGCAGCGGCGCGACCGCCTCGGGCGTGACGTCGGTCGGCGTGAGGCCGGTGCCACCGGTCGTGAGCACGGCCCGGGCGCCGGCGGCCACGGCGTCGGTGACGGCCTCGCGGATCCGCTCGACCTGGTCGGGGACGATGCGACGCAGGGCGATCTCGTGGCCGAGGTCGACCAGGGACGACGCGAGGATCTCGCCGCTGTCGTCGCCACGCTCGCCGCTCGCCGAGCGGTTGGAACAGGTGATGACCGCGACCTTCACGACGGCCCCGGTGAGGTACGCGGCGCTGCCCCGTCCGGCGACCCGACCGCCGAGCCGACCGCCGCGGACGTGCTGCCCGGCGTGCGCTGCGGCGGGCTGGCCGGCGTGGCGCCCGCGGTGTCGCCGGTGCCGCCGGCGTGCCACGCGCCACTGCGGCCGCCGGCCTTGGCGACGAGCCGGACGTCGGTCAGCCGTGCCCCGCGGTCGACCGCCTTGACCATGTCGTAGAGGGCGAGGCCGGCGGCGACGACCGAGGTCAGCGCCTCCATCTCGACCCCGGTGCGGTCGGCGGTGCGGGTCGTCGCGGCGATGTCGACGGCGTCCGCGCCGACCTCGAGCTCGACGCTGACCGCATGAAGGGCGACGGGGTGGCACAGCGGAACGAGGTCGGACGTGCGCTTCGCGGCCGCGATACCGGCGATGCGGGCGACCGCGAGTGCGTCGCCCTTGGGCAACCCGTCGCGGCGCAGCAGCGCGATCACCTCGGGCGTCGTCTCGAAGCGGCCGGCGGCGGTGGCCGTGCGCGTCGTGACGTCCTTCGCCGACACGTCCACCATGCGGGCGGCGCCGTGGTCGTCGACGTGCGTGAGCCGGGCCGGCGAGCCCTGCGCGTGGTCGTCTGCGGACACGCTTTCGACAGTAGTCACCGCCGTGCGGCCTCCACGCGGGCCGGGCAAGATGGGCCGGTGCCCCCCGAACCACCGGCCACACCGGACCCGCCCGCCCCAGGCGGGGCACCGGGAGCCGGCCGCCGACGACGGCGGCCCCGTGGCGTGGTGATCGGCGTCCTGGGGGTCGTGGTCGCGCTCGTCGTGGCCCTCGTGCTGGTCGTGGTGCTGCGCGACGACCGGCAGGACGAGACCGACCCCGCGCCGACGGACGCCGTGAAGGACGCCGTCCCCATCGCGATGTCCGACGGCGTCACGATCCGCGCGCAGGTCACCGAGCCCGCCGCCCGCGGTCGCCGGCCACTGGTGATCATGCCGACCAGCTACGGCGCGAACTCCACGCAGTACGCCGTCGTCGCGCACCAGCTCAGCCGCGCCGGCTTCGTCACCGTCGCCTACACCCAGCGCGGGTTCGCACCGTCCGGCGGCTCGATCGACCTCGCCGGTCCCCGCACCCAGCAGGATGCCCGGGCGGTGCTCGACTGGTCGCTGCGCCACACCCGCGCCGACCCGGCGCACGTCGGCATGCTGGGCGTGTCCTACGGCGCCGGCATCTCGCTGCTCACCGCCGCGCACGACAAGCGGGTCCGGGCCGTCGTCGCGTTCAGCACCTGGGCGAGCCTGGCGCAGGCGTTCCACCCCGCTGACACCACCAGCGTGCTCGCGCTCAACGGCCTGCTGTCCAACGAGCGGGTGACCGATCAGCTGCGCTCGCTCGAGGACGGGCTCCGCACCGACCCCGCCACCTACGGCGACCACTTCGCCGCGCTGTCGCCGCCCCGCTCGCCCGCGACCTTCGTCGACCAGCTCAACGCCAACCGGCCGGCGATCATGCTGGCGAACGGCTGGCAGGACTCGCTGTTCGCGCCGGGCATGCTCGTGCCCTTCTACCGGCAGCTCACGACGCCGAAGCGATTGCAGCTCTCGGTCGGCGATCACACCGGCCCCGAGACCGACATGCTGGCCGGTACCCGCAGCCGCACCGGCGACGCCGCCTACGCCTGGCTGCTGCACTACCTCGGCGGCGCCGCCAACGGCATCGACGCCCAGCCGCCGGTGCAGCTCGAGGACGTCACCACCAAGACGGTGCAGGTCTACCGCGACTGGCCGAACGCCGGCGGCATCACGAATGCGCTCGCCGCGCCGACACCGTCCGGCGTGGCGATCACGCAGGCGCCGGCGACCTGGCAGGCGTCGGTGCGCACCGGCCAGGACAGCGCCGCCACCGCCGGGCTCAGCCAGTTCGTCCGCGCGGAGGCCTACCGGCTGCCCACCGCGCGGCCCGCCAGCTTGCCGGCCGACCGCGCCCTCGTCTGGTCGGCGGGCGCGCTCACGAAACCCACGAGGGTGCTGGGTTCGTCGCGCCTGACGCTGTCGGTCGCGTCGTCGTCGCCCCGCGCGACGCTGTTCGTCTACCTCTACGACACCGCGGCCGACGGCACGGCGTCGCTGATGACGCTGACGCCGTACACCGTGAGCGGTCTGCGCGCCGATGCCGCGAAGCCCGTCACCGTCGACACCGAGCCGATCGACTGGACGCTCGCGGCGGGGCACACCCTCACCGTCGTCGTCGACACCGTCGAGCCGCGCTGGAACCAGGTGGCGCCGGCCGGCTCGACGCTCACGCTGTCCTCGAGCGCCGCGACGCCGGCCCGGTTGACCGTGCCGCTCGGCTGAGGACGGCGCACCGCTCCCCCGTCAGCCGACCGTCGCCGCCGTCGGCGCACCGCCGGGCCCGGGCTCGCTCGCGACGGCCCCGGCGGGGCTGCAGTCCGGACAGCAGTCGGTGCAGTGCTCGTCGCGCAGCATCCGGCGCACCGCGCCCCAGGTCAGTCCCAACCCGAGCAGCACGACGAGCACGTAACGGCCCCACGACCCCTGCAGCGCGACCGCCAGCCGGCCGATGCGGGGCAGGTGACCGATCACGACCGGCACCCGTTCGCCGGCCGGCACCGCGTGCCACGGGTCGTCGGCGGGATTGGCGTCACCCCTGGTGTGCAGCACGACCCGGCCGCCGCGGTCGTGCGTGATCGCGACGATCCGGTGGGCGACCGGGGCCGGCTGCCCGGGTGGCACGAGGACCGCGATCTGCCCGACCTGCAGGGACCGCGTCGCCCGCGGGACCGTCAGCATCATGTCGCCCGGCTGATAGGTCGGTCGCATGCTGCCCGTCAACACGGTGCGCGCCGACACGTGCAGGAACGCGTGCGCGGCGACCATCGCGGCGAAGCCGAGCAGGGTGGCGCACGCCAGCGCTGCCGAGGTCACCCGGACCAGGACGCTCACCCGTCCGGGTCGCGGGTGCAGTCCGGTCGCTCGGGTGTGTCCGTCGTCGGATTGCCGCATGGCCTCGCCTGTCGCGTGGGTCGCTTTCCCTAGGCAGTCGGCCGGCACGGACCACGGTGCAGGGCCGGCCCGGCATCTCGACGTTTCGTCCACATTCGACGCGATGACGACGAACCGGCTCAGCCGTCGCCGTAACGCGTCGATGACTCAGATCACACGACGCGACGCCTGACACCGTCGCCGTTCCCCGCGCCAGCCCTGTCGAAGGAGACCTCCGTGCCGACGTCCACTCACCACTCCTGCCGCCGTGGCCGCTTCGGCGTCACCAGGTCGCTGGCCGCGGCCACCGCCGGCGTGGCGGGGATCGCCCTCACCGCCGGCGCGGTGTACGCGACCATGAGCGCCGACGCCTCCAACACGACGGCCGAGCAGGTGTCCAGCGGCACCCTCAAGCTGGTGCTCTCCGACCGCGGCGCCGGCTTCGGCCAGCAGATCGCCGACATCGCCCCCACCGACGTCGTCAACCGCTATGTCGACCTCGCCAACACCGGCACCCTCGCGGGACGGGCGCTGACCGTCGCCGTCGCCGACGCCGCACCGACCGCGCTGACGACCGACGCCGTGCGCGGGCTGCACGTGACCGTCTCGCAGTGCGCCGGCGCCACCTGGGATCCGACCAGCGGACAGTGCGGGGCCGGCGGGACCGTCACCAAGCTGATCGACACCGCGGCGCTCGCCGCGCTGGCCGCCACGCCCGCCGCCGTGTCCGCCGGCACGCTCGCGCCCGGCGACACCGTGCACCTGCAGGTGGCGGTCGCGCTGCCCGACCAGGTCGAGACCACCGTCAACGGCGTCCTGCCCGTCAACACCATCCAGGGCCTGTCCGCGAGCCTCACCTGGACCTTCGCCGAGGCGCAGCGCACCGGCGTCACGACCAACAACTGACCGGTGCGCGCCCTCCGGTCGCGGGTCGCGGTCGTCGCGTCGGCCGGTGTCCTGCTCGGCGTGGTCGCCGTCCCGCAGTGCGCGTCGGCCAGGCCGGCGGCACGCGGGACGAGGCCGCAGACCCTGACGAGCGCGCGCTGGTCGGCCGTCGCCTCGCCCAACGCCGTCGGGGGGCGCACGGGAGCGCTGCAGGTGCCGATGAGCGTGCTCGGTGGCAACCAGTACTTCTGGGTCACCAATGTCGGGACGACCCGGCTGACCGACGCGGCCGTCACCGTCACCTACTCGGTCACGGCGTCGACGGGGCTCGGCGTCGGCAGCCTGCAGCTCCTCGCGTGCACCGGCGCCGGGGCGGCGTGGAACGAGACGACCGGGGCCTGCGTCGGCGGTACGACGCAACTGCTCGCGACCACCGCGGCCGCGCCGACGGCGAGCACGGTCGTGCCGGCCGCTCCCGGCGGCGCGCTGCGCATCCAGCTGCACGCCGTCTCGTTGTCGGTTGCCGTCACCGCGGCCGTCTCCGTCACCGTCGTGCGTCGCTGACGCCCCACCGCCGACGGTCGTCCGGGGCACTGCGGCACTCGCGCACGTTCACTGAGCGATCATGCGCAAAATCCCCGTTCCGTAGGAACCCGCGCCGGCGTGGACCGAGCCCAGGAAGGGGTATTCGAGGATGAGCGCCAACAGCAGCGCCTGGCCCAGCACCTCGGTGACGACGACGAGCACGAAGCCGTGCACCAGCGCGGAGTCGAGCGAGAACAGGAACAGGCAACTCAGCGTGGCCGCGGCGCCGAGCAGGACGAGCACCTTGAGCGCGCCCGGCACCGTGCCGTCCGCCTCTTCCGTGCGCGCCCGGTTCTGCTCGGTCAACGCCGAGAGCGTGCTCTGCATCTCGTCGTAGGCGGCGACCCGCACGTCGTCGCCGGGCGGTGCGATGCGCGCCACGGCGTCGTAGACCGCCGCGAGCTCGCCGCTGTTCGGCGTCTCGCCCCGCTCCATCGCCGGGAACTGCGTTCCTTCGAGATCGCGCACGTAGCGGCGGATGGCGTCGTCCACCACTCGCTGCTCGGCCGGGTCGAAGGTCGACCTGGCGGTCCGCGCGAGCTGCGCCAGTGCGGTCGCCTCCTTCGACACCGTGGTCTCGGCGCCCTCGAAGCTGGTCCAGAGGGTCACGATCACGAACCCGAGGAGCACGCCGTAGACGCCGACGACGAGCGAGAGGACCACGGCGAGGATCTCGTTGTGGTTGCCGCGAGCCGGATGCATCCGCCGCCGGTAGGCCCGCAGCAGCAGCACGACGCCGACCTCCAGGAGCACGCCGAACACGACGAACAGCGCCCACGTCGGCACGTGGACCAGCAGCCAGCGGTCCATCAATCGCTCCTGCCGGCGGTCGCCCCGCCGTCGCCGGACGCGACGGGGACCGCCGGCGCCCGATCGGCCGGCGCCAGGTCCGGCGCGGGCGCGGCGGTGATGACGATCGGCTCCGGCTGCCGGGTGAGCGAGCCCAGGGTGGAGATGATCCGGGTCAGCACGCCGTACACGAGCTCGGCCGAGAATCCGCCGAGCAGGGCGAGCACCGGTTTGCTGAGCGAGTCCGACGAGGTGTCGCCGAGCGGGATGATCTCGGCGAGCACGAGGCCCGCGATGAGGCCGAGCAGGAACCGAGCCCAGTAGGTCGGCGCGTACCGCGGCTCGTAGGTGAAGGCCGTGATGTGCAGATTGGCCTTGAACAGCGCGGCGAACGACGCGCCGATCCCGGCGCCGCTGAGCAGGAACACCTCGTTGACGGCGGTCTCGAGACCCGAGCTGGTGAAGATGTCACCACTGCCCTTCGTGACCACCGACGACGTCGCCGTCGCCGCGAACACCGCGATGCAGGCCACCGCCGTGATCATCAGCCGGCGGACGAGCGGCACGTCGCGACCCCACTCGGTCAGGCCCCGATCGTCGGTGTCGCCCAGGTAGCGCAGGCTCAGCGGAGTCGCCGGTGCCACGGCTTGCGCGAGCAGCCAGTGATCGGCCAGCACCCGTCGTACCCCCTCGGCGTCCGCCGGGTCGACGGACCTGATCTCGTCGGCGCGCAACGCGACCGCGACCGGGACGTGCCGGCCACGAGCGAGCAGGTACGTGACCATGAGCCAGTTGTCCATCGACGCGACCTCCAGTGCGCGCGCCGCGGTCGCGTCGCTCATCGCGCGGCCCGGCCGGTCGGCGGCAGCGGGCAGGACGAGTACCGGCCCGCCGGGCTGCCGCCCTGCCAGGCGACCACCACGACGTGCGCCCCGCGGCGGATCGCGGCGGCGGCCGCCGCGGTCGGGCGCCAACCCGGTCGATCGAGGAGGGGGGACACCGCCGCGACCCGGCGCCGGTCGTGGGAGTAGACGACCGCGCGGAAGACCCGCAGCTGCTGCGGGGCGGCCGGCCCCGTCGACCACGCGAGCCGCGCCGCCGACACGGTGGTGAGCACCGGGCCGGTCCCACGTCGCGCCGCGACGCAGCCGATCGCGACGACCGCCGCACAGCCACGGGCCGTCGCGCCGGGCGAGCCGGTGCGCGCCGGCAGGCAACGGCGGCCGGGTGCGGCCGCCGCGGACAGCGCCGCGAGCAGCGTCGGCAGGGTCCTCGCGCCCGACGCGACGGCTCGCGCCACGAGCACCGATCCGGGCATGCCGGGCCAGCCCGCTCCCGCGTCGCCGACCGTCAGCCCGAACAGCACACGCTGGACGGTGAGCTCGTCGTCCGGCCCCTTGCCGACGAACGGCGACGGACCCTCGCGCGCCAACGAGTACGTCAGCGGCGGCGAGACGTCCTCGGTGTCGGTGTAGTCGACGTCGCCGGCGTGGGGGATGTCGAGCGCGGCGGCGTTCGTCACGCGCTGCGCGAGGACGGCGAAGTACGACGCGAAGCCTTCGGACCAGGCGAGCTGTTCGCCCTCGATCCGGCCGTGCGTCGCGGCCTGCCCCTGGCCGATGGCATGCGGCCCCTCCACCCCGGCGGTGAGTCCGAGGCTCTGCTCGACGTAGTGGCCGAACTCGTGCTGCGTCACGTCCCAGTCGAAGCGATCGTCGCGCAACAGGTGCAGGGCCCCGTCGCCACCGGGGTTGAAGCTGGAGATGATCCGGGCGGTCGGGTAGAGCGCGGTGAGCCGTACCGCCAGTCCCGGCGTCACCAGCCCGGCGGCCCGCGTGGCCGACACGAGGGCGTCGCCCACCGCGAACGCCGTGTTGTTGTCGGCGCGGTTGTTGGCCCGCAGCGTCACCCGCAGCCGCAGCGCCCCGACCAGGTTCAGCTCGGAGGAGTCGATGCCCCAGGGTGTCGAGGTGGCCTCGTCGGCGACGCGCACGCCGGGGTAGACGCTGCGGACGCGCAGCACGCACCGTCGGCAGCGTCGCCGGTCGCGATCGGCGACGTCGCCGGCGAACGAGCCGTCGTCGGAGGTGACTCCGAGCGACACCGAGCGGTCCCGCTCGAGGTCGACCAGTTCGACCGCGGCCGCGCGGATGGCGTGGGCTCGTCCCGTCGCGTCGTCGTAGCGGGCCTGCCCGCGCACGGTGAGCCCGACGCCCTGTCCCGTCACGAGCCCGACCTCGTCGCGCGCGTCGCCGTAGCGGATGTCGCGCAGGCGGTGCCGGAACGTCGTCACGGACTCGTGCGGTCGACGGCGTTGCGCCACCGTCAGCGCCACCGCCTCGGGACCGGCGTCGCTGGCCACGACGTCGCCGGATTCCTCGCTGACGTAGAGCACCCTGCGCAGGGTCTCGCGCCGTCCCGACGCGACGACCTCGGCCGTCGCGGTCAGCGTGCCCGTCACCCGCACGGCGACCCGGACCTTGCCGGGGAAGCGGAGCTCCGGTGCCGATGCCGGCGTCGGGACTGCGGCGTCCGCCCGCTCGGCGACGAAGATCCCGGCGCTGCCGTGCAGCGCGACCTTGCGGACCACCGACCGCGCCGGAGCGGCGACGACCACCGTCACGGCGGTGAGGGCGCCGGCGCGCCAGGACGCGGGTGGCCGGACGTCCAGGCCGTAGGGCTCGACGGCGTGGCGTACCGCCGCCCGGCCGGGTTCCGGCGTGGGGCGAGCGGTCGACGCCGACGCGGCCGGGGTGCCGCGGTGGGCCGTGCACGCGACCAGGCCGGCGGATGCCAGCGTCGCCGCGGCGCAGACCGTGGCCGTCAGGCCGGGCCGACCGACCGCGCGGCGGCGGCCGCGCCGCGTCACGCGTCCCACGGATCGCGCTCCGCACCGTGCCAGCCCCAGCAGTTCCGGTAGCCGCCCGCATCCGGTCCACCCTTCTGCGCGCCGGCCAGGGCGGCGTCGATGTCGGCGGCCGAGACGGTCAGGCCCTGTGCCGCCGACACTGTCGTCACCGCGCTCTTCATGGCGGCGACGACGGCGTCGGCGAGCTGCGGGTCGGCCGTCAGCCGGCGAAGGAAGGTCACGGCGTCCTGCTGACTCATGGCTGCTCCTCGGGTCGTGACGTGCAGTGGGAAAAGGAGTGCGGTGCGCCCGGAACGGGCGTCTCACATTCCGGTGATCTGACCCAGGCGGTGGACGTGGGCGGTGCAGATGTGTCGGCCGTTGTGCCAGTGCTCGACCGTCACGTGCCGATTCGCCGGCTGACCGTGCCAGCTCTTCACGACCCGGATCTCGTGCGCAGGCCTGGGCGAGGCGGCGTATTCGCGTATCCCGAGGTCGTCGTCGATCTTCGTCGTGAGGTGATCCGCCACCTCGTGCTTGTCCTGGACTTCGAAACCGGGCCGTTCGCGGAATGTCACCGTCATGATTCGCTCCTCGCGCTGGTTGAACTCCCGGTGGAGTCCGTCGGACAGCGAGCAAACGCCCGTGACGACACCCGCGCTTCGTCACATTTGACGATGTGCCGCCTGCCTGGCGACGCCGACGCTGGCGGCTGCCCGTCCGAACCGCGACGGGGACGTCGAACACGAAGGAGACAGACCATGTCGCAGGAAGACGCCGTCACGCTGATCAAGCAGCTGAACGACGACGAGTCGCTGGCGAAGTCGGTCCGGACCGCGCAGCTGGACGCGGTCGTGGCCGAGGCCAAGAAGACGGGTCTCGAGGTCAGCGGTGACGACCTCAAGGCCGCCCTGAACGGCGCGCAGAAGGGCAGCATCGACGTCAACATCCCCGGCTGGTTCTCGACCACCGTCAACTGGGACTGAGGCGCCGGCCGGGCTGATCCCCGGGGGGCGGCCCGGCCGATCCCACCCCGACCGACGACACCGAGAAAGGAGCACCGATGAACGTGGTCATCAGTCCCGCGGTCCACGCCTACGCGAGCGACGAGGATCTGCAGCGCCTGAACGCGATCCAGTCGCTGCGCGACGTGGACGCGGCGAACCCGGGGTACCACGACCTGCGCCTCGGCAAGGACCGCTACGTGGCCGGCTACGACAAGGCCACCGACACGCTGACGTTCGTCGCGGTCTACCGCCACCACAACACCAGGAAGGAGAAGCAGGCCGGCACGGCGGTGCCCGGCTATCACTGACCCCGTGCCTGTCGCAGCAGGTCGCCGCCCACCAGCTCGCCCCCCACCTCAGCGAGCACCCCGGGCAGCCGGCAGGAACGCCGGGTCAGCGCCACCGCGTCGCCCAGCGAGCGGACGTCGAGCTTGCCGTAGACGCTCCGGACGTGGGCGCGCACGGTGGCGAGGGAGACGACCTGCTGTCGCGCGATCTGCACCGGCGTGCGGCCCGTCGCGAGCGCGGCGAGGACCACCTGCTCGCGAGGCGTGAGCAGGTCGAACCGACGCGCTTCGGCGATCCGGAGCGTCAGGTCGCGACGCGTCCGGGCGGCGCGGTCCGTCGGCCACCCACCGCGGACCGCGCCGGCGGTCAGCCGGACGATGTCGTCGCCCGGCAGCCGGCCGTCGAGGACGAGCGCCTGCGTGTCGGCCGCGATCCGGGCCAGCACGGCGATGTCCGCGTCGGGGCCGGCCATCACGACGGTGCGCCGCGGTAATGCCCGAATATCCGGTGGGGCCACCCCCCGTCCCTTTGTCAAGATCAATAGCACCGCGTCGCCGAATCCCGATTCGCGACCATTCCTCGGGTCGCCGGAGTTGATGGCCGCAATTCCCGCGACGCCGAGTCCGGCGACGTACATGGCGGCGAGGATTGCGTCGTGACACACGACGGTGGTGCGGGTCGGACATCCGGAATCGACTGCATCGGTGGGTGACATGCGCGATGTCTGTCACGTTCCGCACGATTTGTCCGATTGGCGAATTGGCGGCATTCTCGCCTCCGACGACGCGCGTCGCGGGTTCCGCAGCTGCGCCCCGCGACGATTTCGGCGCGCTTCGAATACGGCGCGATTCCGGCCGATAGGCCGACGTGACCCGTTGGCGCATTCCCGCAGCGCGGAGATCGACTTACGGACGCGAATTCGGAGACGATCGACACCCTCGTCCGCTCGCTTCACCCGGCCTGTACAGTTCCGTCGCCGCCGGAACCGGGAGGGAACGCGAGATGGTGCGTCGGACGAGTCGTGTCGTGGGAACGGTCGGGGCGCTCGTCGCTGCGGCGACGACCGTGGCCGCAGCACCGGCGGCGGCCGCAGCACCGGCGGCGGCCGCGACGGCGGTCCCGTCGGTCACGTCGCTGTCCGCCACGAGCGGGCCGCTGAGCGGCGGCGGTCGCATCACGGTGGTGGGCAGCAGATTCGCCCGTGGCGCCACGGTCACCTTCGGTGGCAGCGCAGGGCGTTCGGTGACGTACGTGTCGGCGAGCCGGCTCACCGTGACCGCGCCGCCGCACGCCGCCGGCACCGTCGACGTCCGGGTGCGGACGGCGAAGGGCACGTCGGCCGTCCGGGCCGCCGACCGGTTCCGCTACGTCGCGGCGCCTTCGATCACCTCGGTCGCACCCGTCGCCGGGCTGCCCGGCGGCGGGGCGACGGTAGTGGTGCGAGGCGTCAACTTCACCTCGACGACCGCGGTCGCCTTCGGGTCGACGCGCGCGGCCGCCCGGTACGTCTCGGCGACGCAGTTGAGCGCCACCGCGCCCGCGCACGAGGTCGGCGTCGTGGACGTGGTCGCGAGCAACGCCTACGGGCGTTCCGCGGCGACCGCCGCCGACCGGTTCACCTACCGCGACGCGCCGCAGCCGGTGTCCGACCTCCGGCTGGCCGACGTCGGTACGACGACCGCGACGCTGCGATGGACCCCGTCGGCCACGGCGGACGTGACAAGCGTGATCGTCCGCCGCGCGACCGGTGCCGTGCCGCCGGCCACGGTCGGCGACGGCACCGCGGTCGCCACGGTGCCGGCGGGCACGAACACCGTCCTCGACAGCGGGCTCACCAGGGCGAGCACGTACTCCTACGCCGCCTTCGCCGCCGTGCCGGGACCGCTCTTCGCGCGAGCGGCGACGCTGACCGCAACCACGGTGACGAACTCGCGGCCGGACGTGCCGACCCAGGTGGGCGTGAGCCCGGGCGCGGGGAGCAACGCGGCGGGCTGCACCGTCGACGCGCCGTGCGGCATCCCCTCGACCGCCGGCTCGCCGGTCTCGCTCGTGGCAAACGCGAGCGACCCCGACGGCGACGCCGACCGGGTCACCGTCCGGTTCCGGCTCTGGGACGCCACCGGCGCCACGCCGGACTACCTGCTCGACGCCGACGACCCGGACGGCGTCGCCGCGCCGGTGTCCGGCGCCGGGGGCACCGCCTTCGTGCGCGTGGCGGCGTCCCGCCTCGTGGAGGGCCATCTCTACGGCCTCGACGCGACGGCGTCCGACGGTCGCCTGGCCAGCGTCACCACCGCGGCCCGCTACTTCCGGCTGGACACGACCTCGCCGACGAACGTCGCGGTGACCTCCGACGACACCGGGTTCCAGGTCGGCAGGACCGCGCACTTCCACCTGAGCGCCACCGATCCGACTCCGGCGACGGGTGCGGCATCGGGCGTCGATCACTTCGCATACAGCTTCAGCTCGAGCTCGGCCCTCGACAGCGACGGCGGCACGCACGTGACCGCCGTCGACGGCAGCGCCGACATCACCGCGACGCCGACGACGTGGGGTCCGAGCTCCCTGTACGTCGTCGCCGTCGACGCGGCGGGCAACCACTCCGACGTCCGGACCTACCAGTTCTACGTCCAGGGCTGAGCGGCCTGCCCGTAGGCTGACCGGGCACGATCCCCGCCCTCGTAGCTCAGGGGATAGAGCGCCGGACTCCTAAGCCGGGCGTCGCAGGTTCGAATCCTGCCGGGGGCACCGATGTGCGCTGCCGCTCCGACCTGCATCGTCGCGGCCAGGACCGCGACGATGCAGGTCGAACTCGGCGAGTGGGGTGGGGATGGCCGGGACGCCGCGTGCCGACGCCATCACCCGACGTCGCCCGAGCGACCTCCGCATGACGGCGGTCGCGGCGTTCGCGCTCTCGGCGCTGGCCGCGGTGCTGGTCAAGCTGACGCTCGCGCCCTCGCCGTTCGGCGACCTGCGGATCTACCAGCTCGAGGGCGCCGCCGTCCGTCACGGCGCCGACCTCTACGGACCGCTGCCCGGCGTGCACGGGCTCGCGACCTACCCGCCCTTCGCCGGCATCGTGTTCGTCGCGACGACGCCGCTGCCCTTCGCGGCGTTGACGGTGCTCAACCTGCTGGCGACGCTCGCCACGCTCGCGTGGGTGTGCATCGCGGCCGGGCGCCTCGGCGGCCTCGACCGCGGGCGGGCGGTGACGTTCGGCCTGCTCGTCGCGGCCGCGGGCGTCTGGTGCGAGCCGGTCGCGATGACGCTGCAGTACGGCCAGCTCAACCTCTACCTGCTGGCGCTCGTGCTGTGGGACGTCACCCGGCCACCGGGATCGCGGCTGCCGGGCGTGGGGATCGGGCTCGCCGCGGCGGTGAAGGTGACGCCGGGCGTCTTCGTCGTCTACCTGCTGTTGACGCGCCGGTTCGCGACCGCGGCCAGGGCGGCGGTGACGTTCGGGGCGACGGTGGCCGTCTCGCTGCTGGTCGACGCCCGCGCGACCGTCGCCTTCTGGACCGACCATCTCTTCGACGTCGAACGCGTCGGCCGGCTCGAGAACGCGGTCAACCAGTCGGTGCGCGGCTGGCTCGTCCGGGTCGACCACACCCGCGACACCCCGCCACCGGCACTGCTGCTCGTCGTGGCGGTCGCGGTCGTCGGCCTCGTCGCGGCGACGCGCGCCCACGACCGCTTCGGCGACCGGTGGGGCGTCCCCGCCTGCGGGGTCACCGGCCTGCTCTGCTCACCCGT
Organism: Jatrophihabitans endophyticus; assembly: GCF_900129455.1. Taxonomy (NCBI): domain Bacteria; kingdom Bacillati; phylum Actinomycetota; class Actinomycetes; order Jatrophihabitantales; family Jatrophihabitantaceae; genus Jatrophihabitans; species Jatrophihabitans endophyticus. The sequence goes on along the minus strand of NZ_FQVU01000007.1, from coordinate 73,985 downwards.
CGCGTGGAGCCATCACTGGGTCTGGTGCCTGCCCGTCCTCGTCCTGCTCGCGATCGAGCGCGTCTGGTGGCTCGTGGTGGCCGGTGTCGCGACGTTCTGGTCGTTCGCGGTCTGGGCCGTCCCGCACCGCGACGGCGCCGAGCTGCATCTCTCGGCCGGGCAGGTCCTGGTCTCCGGCTGGTACGTCGTGTTCGGCATCGCCTTCCTCGCACTGACGCTCGTCCGCACCCGCCGGCGTGTCCCGCGGACGGCGGCGCGCGCCGTCGGCTGACATGCTGGACGCGTGACCGATCCCGTCCTGCTCCCCCACCTCGGCTCCGAGATCGGTCGGCTGCGCCACGTCGTCACGCACCGCCCCGGCCGCGAGCTCGACCGGCTGACGCCGAGCAACATCCGTGGCCTGCTCTTCGACGACGTCCCGTGGGCCGACCGTGCCCGCGAGGAGCACGACGCGTTCGTCGAGGTGCTCGCGAGCCGCGGCGCGACGGTGCACCACTTCGCCGAGCTGCTGACCGGCGCGCTCGACACCGCGGACGGCCGCGAGTTCGTCGTCGAGCGCACCTGCACCCCCGAGCGGTTCGGCGAGCAGATGGCCCGCTCGCTGCGCCGTCTCGTGGACGACGCCGACGCGCGCACGCTCGCCGGCCTGCTGATCGGCGGGGTGCTGAAGTCCGACGTCGACCTCACCGCATCCGCCGGCCTGCACTGGCAGTCGCTCGGCGCCGACGACCTCGTCCTCCCCCCGCTGCCGAACACGCTGTTCCAGCGCGACAACTCCGCGTGGATCGGCTCCGGCGTCACCGTCAACCCGATGGCCAAGCTGGCCCGGCAGCGCGAGTCCGTCCACACCCGGGCGGTGTACCGCTACCACCCGCTGTTCCGGGACGCGCAGTTCACGTTCCTCTACGGCGACGACGACCGCGACCACCGGCCGGCGACCCTCGAGGGCGGCGACCTGCTCGTGCTGAGCGAGGACGTCGTGCTGGTCGGCATGGGCGAGCGCACCACCCCGAGCGCGGTCGAGCTGCTCGCGACCCGGCTGTTCGCCGCGGGCTCGGCGCGCACCGTCCTCGCCGTCGACATCCCGGCCGCGCGCGCCACGATGCACCTCGACACCGTGCTCACGATGGTCGACGTCGCGACCTTCGTCGCGTACCCGATGCTCGACCTCGAGGCACTCCGCGCGTGGCGGCTGACGCCGGGCGACGACGCCGGGACGCCGTTACGGGTGACGCCGGCCGGCGACCTCGTCACCGCGCTGGCCGAGGCCCTGCACGTCGACGAGGTACGGGTGCTGCGCGCCGGCGACGACCCGCACGCCGCCGAGCGCGAGCAGTGGAGCGACGGCAACAACTACTTCGCCCTCGAACCCGGCGTGGTCGTCGGCTACGACCGCAACGTCGTGACGAACGCGTTGCTGGAGAAGCACGGCATCGAGGTGCTCACCGTGTCCGGCGGCGAGCTCGGCCGCGGCCGCGGCGGAGCACGGTGCATGACCTGCCCGATCGTGCGCGACCCGGTCGCCGCGGGATGAGCCCCGCCGCCGCCCGTCGCGCGTACGTGGTCACCGGCGCCGGTCGCGGGGTCGGCCGCGCGATCGCGCAGCGCCTCGCGCGCGACGGTGCCGTGGTCGCGCTCGACCTCGACGCCGACGCGCTGTCGTGGACGGCCGACGAGCCGGCGGTGACCGCGGTGTCCGGCAGTGCCGCGGACCCCGCCGTCGCCACGGCAGCGGCGAGCCGGGCGGCCGAGACCGGGTCGCTCGCGGGGTGGGTCAACAACGCCGCGGTGTTCCGCGACGCCGAGCTGACCGACCCCGTCGCCGTCCTCGGCTTCGTCGAGGCCAACCTGGCCCCGGCCGTCGTCGGGTGCGCCGCCGCGGTCGCGGCGTTCCGGGCGGCGGGCCGCGGCGGCGCGATCGTCAACGTCTCCAGTCACCAGGCGCAGCGCCCGGTGCGCGGCGCCCTCCCCTACGCGACCGCGAAGGCGGCGATCGAGGGGCTGACCCGCGCGGCCGCGGTCGACCACGGCCCGGAGGGCATCCGCGTGAACGCCGTCGCTCTCGGGTCGATCGACACCGAGCGCTACCGACAGCTGCTCGACGACCTGCCCGCCCAGGATGCCGCGGCGACGCGGGCCGACATGGCCGACCTGCACCCGCTCGGCCGGGTCGGCCGGGGCGACGAGGTCGCCGACACGGTCGCCTATCTGCTCTCCGACGCGGCCTCCTTCGTGACCGGCGCGATCGTCCCCGTCGACGGCGGACGCTCGGTGCGTGGACCCGACCCGGAGCAGCGGTGACCCCGGGACGCGTCCCGCTAGCCTGATCGGATCGTGAGCGAAGACCAGAACCCCCCGGCCGCACCGGCAGCACCGGCCCCCGAGGTCGTCGAGGCCGAACTGGCGATCGAGCAGCGGCACGTGACGCGCCTCTACGAGCTGCGCGACCGGCTGCTCACCGACGCCAGGGCGGCGCTGGCGCGTACGGCGAGCAGCGGCACCGTCGGCACCCCCGGGGCCCGGACCGAGCGCGACGCGTTCATGCGCCTGTACGGCGAGCGGGTGCGCACGCTCGAGAACGTCGAGGCGCGCATGTGCTTCGGTCGGCTCGACGTCGACACCGGCGAGCGTCGCTACGTCGGGCGCATCGGCCTGTCGGACGAGGAGCGACACGAGCTGCTCGTCGACTGGCGGGCACCCGCGGCCGAGCCGTTCTACCAGGCCACGGCGGCACGACCCGGCGGCGTGCTGCGACGCCGACAGATCTCCACCACGCGCCGCCGCGTCACCGACATCCAGGACGAGGTGCTCGACCTCGCCGGCTTCGAGGCGGCGGGCGTCGACGGCGGCCACGTCGTCGTCGGCGAGGGCGCGCTGTTCGCGAGCCTCGACGCCGCCCGCGGGTCACGGATGCGCGACATCGTGGCGACGATCCAGTCCGACCAGGACGCGGTCATCCGCGCACCGCTCGCCGGGGTGCTCGTCGTGCAGGGCGGGCCGGGGACGGGCAAGACCGCGGTCGCGCTGCACCGCACCGCGTTCCTGCTGTACGCCAACCGGGAGCGGATCGCCCGGTCCGGCGTGCTGCTCGTGGGGCCCAACCGGGTGTTCCTGCGCTACATCGACCAGGTGCTGCCCGCTCTGGGCGAGGCCGACGCCGTGGTCATGGCGACGCCGGGCGAGCTCTACCAGGGCGTCGTCGCGACCGCCGTCGAGACCGCGGACGTCGTCACCCTCAAGGGCGAGCTGCGGATGGCCCGGGTGATCGCGGAGGCCGTCAAGCGGCGGCAGCGCCTGATCAACTCCGGTCGGCCGCTCGACGTCGAGGGCACCGTCATCAGGCTGCAGCCGCGGTACGTGCGCGAGGCGCGCGAGGCCGCCCGCCGCTCACGCGCCCCGCACAACGTCGCCCGCCGCACCTTCGTGTCGGTGGTCATGCGCCACCTGGTGCGGGCGCTCGCCGCGGCCCGCGGGACGGACGTCGACGACGACACCCGCCCGGGACTGCTCGCCGAGCTGTACGCGGCGCGCGACGTGCGCCGTGAGCTCAACCTGTGCTGGCCGCCGATCAGCCCCGAGCGGCTGCTGCGCGACCTGTTCGCGGTGCCGGAGCGGTTGGCCGAGGCCGCCCCCCGGCTCGGCCGCGACGAGCGGGCCCGGCTGCGGCGCGACCGCGGCGCCCCGTGGTCCGCCGCCGACGTCCCGCTGCTGGACGAGGCCGCCGAGCTGCTCGGTGCCGACGAGACGAGCGACGCCACCGTGACCGCCGCCCGCGCCGAGGCCGAGCGTCGCGCCGAGGTCGAGTACGCCCGGCAGGTGCAGGACACCTTCGGCGGCGCGGACTTCGGTACCGCCGAGCAGCTGGCGTCCCGCTACGCCGGCGGCGGCTCCTTCGCCACCGTCGCCGAGCAGGCCGAGACCGACCGCGCGTGGGCGTTCGGGCACGTCGTCGTCGACGAGGCGCAGGAGCTCTCGCCGATGATGTGGCGGCTGCTCATGCGCCGCTGCCCGTCCCGCTCGTTCACCGTCGTCGGGGACGTCGCGCAGACCGGTTCGGCGGCGGGCACGACGGCCTGGTCCGACGTCCTCGCGCCCCACGTCGGCGACCGCTGGCGGCAGGCCGAGCTGACGGTCAACTACCGCACCCCGGAGCAGGTGATGGACCTCGCCGCGGCGGTGCTGCGCGCGGCCGGATCGTCGGTGCAGGCGCCGACGTCGGCGCGGGTGGGGCGTCACGAACCGGTCTTCACCCGCACCGCGGACGATCCCTGCGGTGCCGCCGCGCTCGCCGACGTCGTCACCCGGGAGCGGCAGGACAGCGGCGGCGGGACGGTCGCCGTCATCACGCCCGCGGCCGGGCACGACACCGCGGTGGCCACCGTGCGCGCGGCCCTGCCCGAGGGGATCGTGACCGCCGACTCCGACGCGCTGGGCTCGCCGGTGTCCGTGCTCACCGTCGCCGCCGCGAAGGGGCTCGAGTTCGACACGGTGGTCCTCGTGGAGCCTGCGGCGATCGTCGCCGAGTCGCCGCGCGGGGTCAACGACCTCTACGTCGCCCTCACCCGGCCGACGCAGCGACTGCACGTCGTCCACTCGGCCGTGCTGCCCGCCGGTCTCAGTCCTCGCCCGTCTCGGCCCGCACGAAGCGATTGAGCAGCGACATCCCCGCGGCGACGACGAGCTCGCGGTCCTGCGTCATCACGTAGCGGAAGCGACGGTCGTCGTCGACCGAGCGCTCGCTCTCGGCGACGAGCTCCTGCGCCGCGAGCGCGACCGCGCCGTGCGTGCCGAGCACGACCAGCACCCATTCGTCGCGCAGCGGGTCGTCGGGCGCGATGTCCGCACCGTGGGTGCCCTCGGCGGGGCGGCGGGGCATCCCGACGCCGAACACCACCACCATCGGCGAGCGGACCGCGAACGAGGAGTACCGGCGGGCGACGTCGGCGCCGAAGCGCGACGCGCTCTGCACCGCACAGAGCACGACCGGCGGGTCGTTCAGGGTCGCGGCCTGTGCCTCGATCTCGTCGGTCAACTGCCGCAGCACGGCCTTGCGGGCGATGCGGTAGCCGCGCCGCTCCGAGATCAGCTGGTAGGGGGTCGGCGCGGCGTCGATCCGGCTGACGCGGCGGGCGCGCAGCGGCGCGGTGCCGGGATGCAGGCCGGCGGGTCGGCCGAACAGGTAGCCCTGGCCGAGCGACGCGCCGATCGCCAGCGCCCGCTCGAGCTGCTCCTCGGTCTCGATGCCCTCGGCGAGCATCAGCGCACCGGTGCGCTCGCAGTACGCGGACACTCCGCGCAGCGTGCGCGCTGCCTCGGCGTCCATCGTGCGCTGCACGAAGGTCAGGTCGAGCTTGACCATGTCCGGCCGGATGAACTCGAGCATGGCGAGCGAGTCGGGGTTCACCCCGACGTCGTCGACGGCGATCCACCAGCCGGTGTCGCGAGCCTCGTCCACGGCCGCGAGCAGCGCCGACGGCTCGGTGAGGATCTTGCGCTCGGTGAGCTCCAGCACGATCGTCAGCCGCTCGGCCGCGGTGCGCCAGATCTGGCGCGACTCCTCGGGCGGCCGCAACCGGGACGCGACCGGCTCGACGTTGACGAACAACGCGGTGTCGGTGTCGATGCCCGACTCGAGCCCGCCACGCAACGCCGCGGTGCGGCACGTCCAGTCCAGCTCGGCCAGCCGTCCACCGCGATCCCCCTCGGCGAACAGCTGAGCCGTGGTCACGTCACCGAGGCCGGGCCAGCGCGCGAGCGCCTCGTAGCCGACGACGGGACGGGCGGACGCGGTCAGGTCGACCACCGGTTGGTACAGCATCACCGGCGGGCCCGCCGCCAATGCGCGGTCGACGAGATCTACCCCTCCGCCGGTGCGTGGCGGCCGTGACATCGCGGTGCAGCTCCCCGTCCTCGCATCCCCCGTGCGATTCGTGCGTGCGCAGCCAGTGTGCCCGGTCCCGGGGGGCAGCGGCGAGCGGGTACTGGCCGAGTAGTCCGCGGCACCGTCCGTTTGCCCGAAGTCGACCCGGTTGCCCCGCTTGCCACGGCCGCGAAACGGGCCGGTGACACGACAGAGCCCCGCGACCGTGCGGTCGCGGGGCTCCGCAGAGATGCCGGGTGACGGCCGGCGTCGCCGGAGAGTCGGCGCTCAGCCCTCGATCTCGTCGGCGTCGGCCTTCGCCAGCTCGGTGTCGGTCGTGGCGCCGTCGGCCTCTCGCTTCGACACGTCGGCCCACTTCTCGTCGCTTGAGGTCTGGTCGTTGACCTGCTCGACCATCTCCTGGTCGCTGACGCCTTCGCCGGCCTTGTGGGTCTCGCCCATCGGTGTCTCCTTCACGGTCTGCGGTGCTGTCCGGACTGTCCGCGGTCAGCGGTACCCAGGGGACCCGGTCAGCGAACCAGGACCGTGATGATCCCGACGACGATCCCGCCCGCGGCGAGCGCGTATCGCACGACGCCGCGATCCCAGGGCCGCCCGTGGTCGATCGACAGCCGACCGGCCCCCACCAGCGTGATGCCGAGCGCCAGCACGGTGAGCAGCAGCTCGTACTCGTAGCCGCTGTTCATGGCGAAGAAGGCGTTCTTGCCGGCGTCCGCCTTGACCGCGGTCGCGCCGGCCATCGTGGCGATCAGCGCGGCACCGGCGAACGACGTGCCCAGCCCCACGATGAGCAGCGCGCCGCCGCCGAGCTCGGCCAGCCCGGCCAGGAACGCGAGCGGCTTGCCCGGGCTGTACCCGGCCGATTCGAAGAACTGCGCCGTGCCGGTCAGGCCGTTGCCGTTGAACCAGCCAAAGAGCTTCTGCCCGCCGTGGGCGATGAAGACCACGCCGGCGATCACGCGGATCGCCAGCAGGCCGAGGTCGTGTTCGCTGAATCGGCCGCGCGTCCGGGGCGTCGGCGTCGCATCGGCACGGTCGGTGGTCGGGGTGGCGGTTGCAGCCACGAGGATCACTCCCTGAGTCGGTGAACGTTCAACTATCGACCGTAGCGGACGTCAGGTGTTTGCGGGCAGTTGCCCCGATTTGCACATCGCGCTCCCAGGCACGGCCCCGCGCGGTGGGCCGTCAGTGGGTGGCCGCGCGCTCGGCGCCGGCCCCGGTGAGGCTGCGCACCTCCATCTCGGCCGCCTTCTCCGGCGTGGAGCCGCGGCGGCTGGTGAGCGTCCCGACGACCGCGAGCAGGAACGACAGCGGGATCGTGACGATGCCGGGGTTGTCGAGGCCGAACCAGTGGAAGTCGATCGACGGGTCGGTGATCATCGACGTGCTCTTGCCGTCCGGCCCCGCCGGCTTGCCCGAGACCACCGGCGAGAACACGATCAGGACGAGGCACGACGTGAGCCCGCCGTAGATGCTCCACAGCGCGCCGCGCGTGTTGAACCGTCGCCAGAACAGCGAGAACAGGATGGTCGGCAGGTTGGCGCTGGCCGCGATCGCGAAGGCGAGCGCGACCAGGAACGCGACGTTCTGCCCGTTGGCCAGGATGCCGCCGACGATCGCGACGACGCCGATCACGACGGCGGTGACGCGCGCGACCCTCACCTCTCCCTCGCCGGACACCTGCCCGTGCTTGATCACGTTGTTGTAGACGTCGTGGGCGAACGACGCGCTCGCGGTGATGGTCAACCCGGCGACGACGGCGAGGATGGTCGCGAAGGCGACCGCGGCGATGATGCCGAGCAGGAACGTGCCACCGAGCTCGAAGGCCAGGAGCGGCGCCGCGGAGTTCGCCTTGCCCGGTGCCGCCGCGATGGACTCGGGCCCGACGAGCGCGCCGGCCCCGAACCCGAGCACGAGGGTGAAGAGGTAGAAGATGCCGATGAGCCAGATCGCCCAGACGACCGAGCGACGTGCCTCCTTGGCCGACGGCACGGTGTAGAAGCGCATCAGCACGTGCGGCAGCCCGGCCGTGCCGAGCACGAGCGCCAGGCCGAGCGACAGGAAGTCCAGCTTGGTGAGACCGGTGAGCCCGTACTGCTTGCCGGGGTCGAGCAGCGCCTGACCGCCCTCGCCCGCCTTGGTCACGGACGCGCCGAGCAGCTCGGAGACGTTGAAGCCGTACTTGCCGAGCACCCACACCGTCATGACCGCCGCGCCGACGACGAGCAGGGCGGCCTTGATGATCTGCACCCAGGTCGTGCCGCGCATGCCGCCGACGAGGACGTAGGCGATCATCAGCACGCCCACGACAGCGATGACGAGCGCCTGCCCGCCCTTGGACTCGACGCCGAGCAGCAGCGCCACGAGACCGCCGGCCCCCGCCATCTGCGCGAGCAGGTAGAAGAAGGTCACGATCAGCGTGGACAGCCCGGCCGCGGCCCGGACCGGTCGCTGCGCCAGCCGGAAGGACAGGACGTCGGCCATGGTGAAGCGCCCCGTGTTGCGCAGCAGCTCGGCCACCAGCAGCAGCGCGACCAGCCACGCGACGAGGAAGCCGATGGAGTAGAGGAACCCGTCGTAGCCGTAGATCGCGACCGCGCCTGCGATGCCCAGGAAGCTGGCCGCGGAGAGGTAGTCGCCGGCCAGCGCCACACCGTTCTGCGGACCGGTGAAGTTGCGCCCGCCCGCGTAGAACTCCGACGCGCCGGCCCGTCGTCGCGACACCCGCAGCACGATGACGAGGGTGACGACCACGAACAGCGCGAAGATGGTGATGTTGACGCCGGGTTCGCCGAGGTCGTCGGCGAGGGGCGCGCTCATGCGTGCTGCTCGGGCAGGTGGACGCGCCGGGCGAGATCCTCGGCGGCGGGGTCGAACCGTCGACCGGCCCAGCGCGCATAGACCATCGTGATGACGAAGGTCGACACGAACTGCAGCAGCCCGATCACCAGCCCGAGGTGGATGTTGCCCACCACGGTGGTCCCCATGAAGTCGCCGGCGTAGTTCGACAGCAGGACGTAGACGAGGTACCAGGTCAGGAACAGCGCCGACATCGGGAACACGAAGCGACGGAACGTCCGCCGCAGCGCGTCGAACTCCGGCGAGTTCGCGACGTCGACGTAGGTCTCGGTCGGGGCGTCGCGGTCGACGGGTGGCCGCTCCGGCTCACGCTTTCCCAACGACGACGACATGGGCAGTCCTCTCGACCGGCGGGTGTTGCCGAGGAAAAGACCGCAATTGCCTGGGTATGAGCTGTGAGCCGGGTCACAGGTGCGGGGCGGTGGGCTGGCAGAGGGCGGCGTAGAGGTCGGCGTGGGCCGACGCCGCGGCGCGCCAGGTGTGGCGTTCGGCGAGGGCACGGCCCCGGCCGACCCGCTCGGCGTCCGGCCCGCGAGCGGCGGCGAGCAGGCCGGCCGCGAGGTCGTGCGGGCCGGCGGCGAAGGTCGCGGCGCCGGCGAACACCTCGCGCAGCACCGGCAGGTCGCGCATCACGACCGGGACGCCGGCCGCCATGGCCTCGAGCGCGGCCATGCCGAACCCCTCCTTGACCGACGGGAAGGCGAACGCGGTCGCCCCCGCCACGTAGGACGGCAGCGCGTCGTGCGCCACCGGCCCGAGCAGCACCGGCTCGACGTCGAGTGCCGCGGCCCGGGCCAGCACCGCGGCCCGGTAGTCGCGGTAGTCGAAGAGCGTCTCGCCGCCGGCGACGACGAGCCGCAGGCCGGGGTCGCGGCGGCGCGCGTGCGCCATGGCCTCGACGAGATCGGCGCTGCCCTTGCGCGGCTCGATGCCGCCGACCGCCAGCACGTAGCGGCCGAGCTCCGCGCGACGACGGTCGCGGTCGGCCGCCGCCACGCCGGCGAAGCGAGCGGCGTCGACGCCGTTGGGGATCACGGTGGCCGCGATCCCCCAGCCGGCGCGCACCTCGGCGGCCACCGCGTGCGACACGCACACGTGGGCGTACGGCGTCACCACGGCCCGCTCGTGGCAGGCCGCGAGCTCGGGCGTGGTGAAGGTGTCGAGGTGGTGGATCGTCCGGACGCACCGGGGCGCGGCGTTCGCGCTGATGCAGTCCTGCGCGTGGACCACGTCGTAGTCGTGGCCCACCGCCGCGAAGGCGGTGCCCAGCACGTCGATCGACCGCAGGATGCGCGTCCCCACCGACTCGCCCTCGACCTCGGGGAAGGGCACGAGCCGCACCCCCACCGCGGGATCGACCGGCCGGAAGAAGCCGGCGTCCCCGCCCCGCGCGAGCGACCACACGTCGACGTCGTGACCGAGCTCGACCAGGGCCTCCGCGAGCGCGAGGGTGTGCACGACCCCACCGCGCGGGCGGGTGGAGTAGGTGAGCAGCGCGATGCGCACCGCGGCTACTTCTCCGCGTAGAGGTCGGGACGGCGTTCCCGCAGGTGGTGCAGCACCAGCCGCGCCCGCTCGACCTCGGCGTCGACGTCGACCTCGGCGACGGCGAGACCGGCCTTCGCCCACGTCCGCGCCAGCACCTCGCCACCCGGGCCCACGACCTTGGACTGGCCGAGGAAGCGCAGGCCGCCCATCGTGCCCGTCTGGTTCGCCGCCACCCACACGACCTGGTTCTCCGCGGCGCGGGCGCAGTCGTAGAGGTCGAACAGCCGCGACTGCCGGTCCTGCGTGAGCCGCGGTGCCCGCTGGGTCAGGCTGGCCGGCCACGCGCACAGGCACGCGACGACCCGGGCACCGTCCAGGGCCAACGTGCGCGCGGCCTCCGGGAACGTCTTGTCGTAGTCGATGAGCATGCCGAGCCGGCCGACCGGGGTGTCGAACGCCGCGATGCGGTCGCCGGCGGCGTAGACCAGGGCCTCGCCGGGCGGCTGGTGCACCTTGCGGTAGCGACCGAGGACACCGTCGCCGGTCAGGCACACCGCCGAGTTCCACAGCCGGCCGTCCGCGCGCTCGGAGTACCCGAGGCAGACGACCAGGTCGCCCGCCATCGCGCGGATCTGCGCGAATTCGTCCGCGTCGGGATCCAGCGCGGGCGGCAGCGCGTCCGGATCGGGCGAGCGCAGGTCGGCCAGGTAGCCGCCGAGGGCGGCGTCGGGCAGCACCAGCAGCGACACGCCGACCCGGCGGGCGGCCGCCACGACCGACCCGATGCGTTCGAGCGAACGGGGCAGGTCGCGGCCGAAGTGCGCCGACGCGGCCGCGATGCGCAGTGCCGCCATCAGTCGGCGGCGACCGGGGTGGCGGGCACCGCGGCGCCGAGCGCGGCCGCGACGTGCGCGGCGTCGCGCTCGATGCCCGCGAACCGCCCGGAGCCCCAGGTGTGCAACCACGGCAGCCCGACGAAGAACAGGCCGGGCACCGGCGTGACGCCACGGACGTGCTGCGGGTGGCCGGCGCCGTCGAACACGGGAGCGTGCAGCCACCGGTAGTCGCGCGTGAAACCGGTCGCCCACACCACCGCGGCCAGCTCGGCCGCCCGCAGCCGCGAGCCGCGGTAGCCGTAGGGGCGCCACACCGGCTCGTAACGACTCGGGGGCTCGGGCACCGACAGACCGCGGGCGGCGATGTGCGCGTCGATGAGCGCGTTGATGCCGTTGTAGACGTCGTCCGCGGCGTCGAGGTTGCGTTCGAGGTCACCGTCGAACACCAGGTCACCTCCGCCGACCTCGCGGAGCCGGCCGTGCAGCGTCATCCCCTGCCGCGCGAAGGAACGCAGGTCGATGTCGCGACCACCGTCGCGACCGGTCACGTAGTGGTTCGTGCGGTCCTCGGTGCGCTCCGCCGGCGGCTTGTCGGTGACCGGCTTGTCGTAGTGCCCGGTGTCGTGCATCCAGGAGATGACGTCGCGACCCCGGTAGCGGCGCGCGAAGCGGGGCGCGTTGCCGACGGCGAGGTGGACGTCGCGGCCCGCGAGCAGCAGGTCCTCGGCGATCTGCGCACCCGACTGGCCGGTGCCGACGACGAGCACCGGCCCGGCGGGCAGCGAGTCGGGGCTGCGGTAGCGCGACGAGTGCACCTGCTCGACGTCCTCGGGCAGGCGCTCGGCCAGCCGCGGCACGCGGGGCAGGTGGTAGCCGCCCGTCGCGACGACGACCCGCGCGGCCCGGATGCGCCCGCCCGACGTCTCGACATCGAACCCGGCGCCGTCCTCGGCCGGGCGTACGGAGCCGACGGCGGTGTGCTCGCGCAGCGGCGGGGTGAACGTCGTCAGCCAGCCGTCGAGCCAGTCGACGATCTCCTTGCCGACCATGAAGCCCTCGGGCTCCGGACCGTCGTAGTGGTGGCCGGGCAGCCGGCACTGCCAGTTCGGCGTCACGAGGCAGAACGAGTCCCAGCGGGCGTCGGCCCAGCTGTGCATGCGCGTGTCGCGTTCGAGCACGACATGGTCGATCCCGCTGCGCGTCAGGTACCAGCTGACCGCGAGGCCGGCCTGTCCACCGCCCACGACGACGACGTCGCGTCGCTCGGGGGCGCGCATCACGCCCCCACCGCTGCGAGGGCGTAGGCGTCGGTGCGCCGGTCGCGTAGGTGACACATGCCGCCGTTGCGCGCGCCGCCGAGCATGTCGGCGAGGTCCACGTCGGCGTACGCGACGCCCGCAGCGGTACCGGTCGTCGCGAGCACGTCGCCGCCCACGTCGACGATCTTCGCGCTGGCGACGAAGCGCAGGTCGCCGAACGTGCCGGCCTGGTTCGCCGACACCCACAGCACCTGGTTCTCGAGGGCCCGCGCGCGGTCGAACAGGTCGAAGCGGCGGGTCCACCGGTCGGCGGCGAGATCGGGCGCGGCGTGCGTGCGCGCCGCGGGCCACGCCGACATGCAGGCCACGACGTCGGCACCGTCCAGCGCGAGGGCGCGGGCGGCCTCGGGGAAGGCCTTGTCGTAACAGATCATCATGCCGAGCCGGCCGATCGGGGTGTCGAAGGCCCGGAACCGGTCGCCCGCGGCGTAGGACGCCCCTTCGCCGAGCGGTTGGTGGACCTTGCGGTGCACGCCCAGCACGCCGTCCCCGCTGACCGCGACCGCGGTGTTGTAGCGCTCGCCGCCGGCGGCCTCGCAGAGGCCAGCGGTGACGACCAGATCACCGGCCAGCGCCGCGAGCCGCGCGACCTCGGGGCCGTGGACGTCCAGCGCCGGCGGCAGCGAGACCGCGCCGGCACCGTCGAGGTTGGCGAGGTACCCGCCGAGGGTCGCCTCCGGCAGGACGACGAGCCGCGCCCCGCGTTCCCGAGCCTCGGTGAGTATTGCGCTGATCCGCGCAAAGGAGTCGTCGAGATCCCGCCCGAAATTCGCCGCCACCGCGGCCACCGTCATCCTGCTCACGGCTGCGTCCTTCCGTCGGCCGGACCGAGCCCGGTGACACTGGCTGGCACCGCCGTGGTGACGGCGCCGTCCGGCCAGCGCAGTGCGACGCCGGCCCCGGGAACCAGCTCGCCGCAGGCAGCGCTGACCGCGGGTCCCGCATCGGCCACCGGACGGTCGGTGCCGTCGGCGGTGAGCATGGCGAAGCCGGGGAAGCAGCCGAGCCAGTCCGCCGTCGTGGCCCCGGCCGGGGTGGGTACCGCCGCGACGTCGAGCACGGCGCCGCAGCCGCTCGCCTCCGCGAGCATGCCGAGGGTGCCGACGACGCCGGCCATGCTGACGTCCTTCGCCGCCGCCGGCGCCGTCCGCGCGACCATGCCGCCCATCGCCCGCAGCTCCGGAGTGCGGCGGATGCTGGTCGAGTCCCACTGCCGTCCGGTGTGACCGGGACGCCAGCCGCCGCCGAGGTCGGCCGTCAGGCTCACGACGTCACCGGCCCGACCGCCACCGGCGGGGACGGGCTGCGCGGCACGTCCGAGGGCCGTCACCGACAGCGCGGCCGGGACGCCGAACTGGGTGTGGCCGCCGAGCACCGGGACGTCCCACGCCGTGGCCGCGGCCCGCAGGCCCGAGATCACCCGCGCGGCGAACGAGGCGTCGCGGGCGCCGACGGCGTCGAGCAGGCCGAGCGGCTCGGCCCCCATCGCGGCGAGGTCGTTGACGTTCACGAGCACGCCGCACCAGCCCGCCCAGGCGGGGTCGCGTTCGACGAGCGACGGGACGATGGCGTCGCACGCGGCGACGACGTCCGTGCCGGGTACCGGCGCGCCGTCGTCGCCGACGAAGCCCGGTCCGCCCAGGTGCAGCCCGGCGAGCAGCGCGCCGAGCGCGCCCTTCGTGGCGCGGGCCTGCGCGGCGAACCGGTCGACGGGCCAGCGCATCGCGACGTGCGGGTGCCCCGCGACGGCGACGTCACCCACCGGTCGCCAGCCGAGGCGCAGGAACAGCGCGACGTTGGCCGCCTGCACGGTCGCCTCGAAGCGCAGCGCCCCCAGCCGCTCGGCGTGGGCGCACGCGGCGCGGACGAGCGCACCGCCCAGCCCGGCGGTGCGACGCGCGTCCGGACGGACCGCGAGGCGACCGCCGTGCCACCATCCGACGTCCGGTTCGACGACCGGGCCGATCCGCACGCCACCGAGCACGTCACCGCTGCTCGTGCGTGCGACGAGCACGACCGTGCGCGGGTCGTCGTCCACGTCGTCGCGGTCGCTGCCGGCGAACAGCCCCTGTTCGGCGACGAACACGTCGTGCCGCAGCCGGTGGTAGGCGGCCAGGCCCGCGGCGTCGTCGGCGACCTCGACCGTCCAGTCCCGCAGCGGCGTCGCGACGGCGCCGATGAGCACCGAGCCGAGCACGTCGGCCACCGGGCTCACCCGCCCGCCGTCGAGAGCGCGCTGCAGGCACCGCAGGCTGCGCAGCCCGCCTTCTGGTCCGCACCGCGCATGCCGGCCGCCGACAGGAGGTCACCCACGCGTGACGACACCTCGGCCACCAGCCACGACGGTGGCGCCGTGGCGCGGTCGACCTCGGTGGCGAGCGTCCCCGCGATCGGCCGGTACGGCACGACGAACGGGTACACGCCCATGTCGATCAGCTCCGCCGCCCCGGCGACGAGGTCGTCGGGCTCCTCGCCGAGCCCGACGATGAGATAGGTCGACACCTGGTTGCGTCCGAAGACGCGGACGGCCTCGCGCCACGCGTCGCGGTACTCCGCCATCGGCACCGAGCCCTTGCCCGGCATCCAGCGACGGCGCACGTCGTCGTCCATCGACTCGACGTGGATGCCGATGCTCACCGCGCCGGCGTCGCGCAGCTCGGTGAGCACGGCGAGGTCGGCCGGCGGTTCGAGCTGCACCTGCACGGGCAGCCCCGGCACGGCGGCGGTCACCGCGGCGACACAGCGGGCGAGGTGGCGCGCGCCGCGATCGCGCCCGGCCGACGTGCCGGTCGTCATCAGCATCTGCGTGACGCCGTCGAGCCGGACGGCCGCCGCGGCGACCTCGGCCAGCTGCGCCGGGGTCTTGACCGCGGTGGTCGACCCCTGCCGCAGGGACTCCTCGATCGCGCAGAACCGGCAGCGCTCGTCCTCGCCGTAGCGGATGCAGGTCTGCACCACCGTCGTGGCGAGGACGTCGCGGCCGTGCAGCCGCGCGATCTTCTCGTAGGGGACGCCGTCGGCGGTCTCGAGGTCGTAGAAGCGCGGCCGCGCGACCGGGGCGACGTCGAGTCCGAGGTCCGCGCCCTCGAGCAGCAGCCGGCCGCCGCGGACGCGGTACTTGCTCGTCGGGACGATGGGCAGCGCCGCACCGACCCCGCCGAGGAGCACGTGACCGTCGTCGGACGGCCCCGCGCCGGCGCGGCGGCGGACGGGAGCGTCCACCGCCACGCCGTGCACGGCGAGGTCGGCCCGCAGGCTGGTGCTCGTCACGGCTCAGACCATGAAGTTGGACTGGATGATGGCGCCCTTGTTCGCGTAGTGGATCACCGCGTCCTGGACGTCGAGGGGGTGCGCCGGGATGACGCCCTCGATCAGGTCCTCCTCGCGCATCCCGTGCAACGCCATGCCGAAGCGGCAGCAGTAGACGGTGCCGCCCTCGGCGATGAACGTCGCCAGCGCGTTGTTCATGTTGTTCTCGCCGGGGAAGGCGTCGTCGCCCGTGGTCGGGAAGCCACGGTTGGCGTTGCAGTTGATCGAGCCGGGGCCGTAGAAGTACAGCGCCGACTCGAAACCCTTCCGCAGTGCCCGCGTCGCCTGCAGGATCGCCACGAAGCTGACCGACGACTCGTGCGCGATCGCGTGCACGAGGCCGAACCAGGCCTGCCCCTCGCTCGCCTGGTAGTCCGGGAAGATCTTGGTCGAGCCGTAGAGGCTCGATCCCTTGGGCAGCGACGGGTGGGGGATCTCCTCCAGGCTCAGTTTGCTGTTCTCGACGATCTGGTCGGCGGTCTCGGTCACGGGTTGTCTCCTTCGGTGGTGGGGATCGGGCGGTCAGTCGTAGAGCGCGGCGAAGTTGTCGGCGAACACGCGTCGACCCAGCTCGCCGTCGCCGGCGGCCGCGGCGAGCCGGGCGTGCTCGCCGACCCAGTCGCCCCACGGCTCGTCCGAGGCGAACAGGACGCGGTCGGCGCCGATGCCGCGCGCGTCGATCTCGCGCGCCAGCCAGCGCGGCGCGAAGCCGATCGCCCAGCTGGTGTCGGTGTAGACCTGCTTGCCGGCGGCGATCCAGTCGAAGAAGCGGCCGCCGATCAGCTTGATGTGCCCGCTCATCCCGCCGCCGAGGTGCACCAGATGGATGCGGACGTCGTCGGCGTAGCGCTCGACGAGCGTGCCGACCTGGTCGATGTCGGACGCGGCACCGGGCGAGGTGTGCACGTGCACGGTCAGGTCGTGCTCGCGGGCGGCGGCGAAGATCGTGTCGAGCTGTGGCCGGCACGCGTCGTCGGTGGCCGAGCCGCCGAGCAGGAACGTGGTCTTCAACGCGCGCACGCCCGGTTCGCCGGCCAGCGTGAGCGCCGTGGCGTTGAGCTCGGCGTCCTGCGGCCGGGGCGAGACGTACAGCCCGGCCCGGACGCGGTCGTCGCGCCCCGCGGCCTCGACCACCAGCTCGTTGAGCGCGAACGTCTCGCCGACGTCGGGGACGCCGTAGTTGGGCAGGACGAGGCAGCGGTCGGTGCCCTCGCGGTCGAGGTCGGCCAGCAGCTCGGCGACGGTGGCCCGGGCGGTGGTGTCGGGACTGACCGCCGGCCCGCCGTAGAACGGGTGCGACGGCAGGACGCCCAGATGGCGATGCCCGTCCGCGATCGTTCCCCGCATGCCGACGAGTCAACGGCCGCGGGGTTCGCGAGTGGTTACCGTCGGAACAATTCCACGTATCGCCGCGGGCGCTCGTGTTTCGGCGCAGCTACATGCGATCCCCCGGGCGGGGCCGGCGCGCCGTCAGAGGCCGGCGTCGCGCATGGTGCGCAACACGTTGCGGTGCGTGAGCGCGGCGAGGTCGTCCTCGGACCAGCGGCGGTCGCGCAGCTCGGCCAGCAGGGCCGGGTAGGTGGAGACGTCGCCGAGGCCCTCGGGCAACGCGTCGCAGCCGTCGAAGTCGCCGCCGAGCCCGACGTGGGCGACCCCGGCGACCTCGCGGACGTGCTCGACGTGGTCGGCGACGTCGGCGACGGTGGCGACCGGCGGTGGGTCGGTGGCCGCCCGCCGGGCGGCGGCGAGATCCCGGGCGGCCAGGTCGCGGCGGTCCTCGCCGCGCTCGGCCATGTCGGCGACCACGGCGGACTCCCACTCGTGGCAGGCCGTCGACACGAACGACGGCACGAACGTCACCATGCACACCCCGCCGTTGCCGGCGAGCGAGCCCAGCACGTCGTCCGGGACGTTGCGGACGTGATCGGTGACGGCCCGGGCGGACGAGTGGCTGAAGATCACGGGCACCGACGTGACCGCCAGCGCGTCGCGCATCGTGGTCGGCGCGACGTGCGAGAGGTCGACGAGCATGCCCAATCGGTTCATCTCGCGCACGACGTCACGACCGAAGTCCGACAGACCGCCGACCGCGGGGACATCGGTGGCCGAGTCGGCCCACGGCACGTTGTCGTTGTGCGTCAGCGTCAGGTAGCGCACCCCCAGCGCGTGCAGCGTCCGCAGCACTGCGAGGGACGAGTCGATCGAGTGACCGCCTTCGGCCCCGAGCAGCGACGCGATGCGCCCGGTCGACCACGCAGCGTCGACGTCGGCCGCGGTCAGCGCGAGCGCGAGCCGATCCGGATATCGCGCGATCATGCGCAGCACGAAGTCGATCTGCTCCAACGTGCCCGTGACGCTGCCGGCACCGAAGCGGGTGGGCACGTAGACCGACCAGAACTGGGCGCCGACACCACCGTCGCGCAACCGCACGAGATCGGTGTGCGTGGCCGTCTGCACAACGTCGACCGGGTAGGCGTCGAGGTCGTAGCCGTTGAGCTGGCGCATCGCCCACGGCAGGTCGTTGTGCCCGTCGACGATCAGCTGGTGCTCGCTCACACGTCGACCGTCTCGGCCGGCGCAAGGTGGGTGAACTCGCTGCCGTACTCCGCGCCGATGCGGGTCACGTGACCCTCGACCATGGTGCGGCCGACGTCGGTGAGCAGGCTGTCGTGCAGGTTCGACACCCGCGGCGCCCGGACCGCGACCACGAAGTCGATGACCTCGCCGATCTTGGACCAGGGCGCGTGCGTCGGCGCGAAGAGATACTCGACCGCCGCCGTCGGCACCGCGAACGAGTCGCCCGGGTGGTACACGCGGTCGTCGATCAGGTAGCCGAGGTTCGGGATGACCGGGATGGACGGGTGGATCACCGCGTGCTGGCCGCCGAAGGTCCGGATCGAGAAGCCCGCGGCATCGAACGCGTGACCCGGCTCGACCGCCACCACCTGCTCGCCGAGACCGAGCTGGTCGGCCACCGAGGCCGGACCCCAGATCCGCAGTCGCGGGTCCCGCTCGGCGGCGGCACGCAGCTGCTCCACGTCGAGATGGTCCACGTGGTCGTGGGTGACGAGCACGGCGTCGGCGCCGTCGAGCGCCGCCGCGATCTCGCTGAACGCGCCCGGGTCGACGACGAGGGTGCGGTCGCCGTCGTCGAGACGCAGGCAGGCGTGGGTGTACTTGGTCAGTCGCACTGCTCAGACCGTCTCGGGACCGTCGGTGTGGGCCGGCGGGGCGGCCTCGTCCGCGGCGTGCATCGCGGCCTCCTCGGCGCTGGCGGCGTACCCCGCGCGCCCGACGTCCGTGGCGACCTCGTCCTTCTCCTCGTCCGGGTGCGCGCCCTCGTCGGGGGCCACCAGCCGGCCGGTGCGCTCGGCCTCGTCCGCACGGTCCAGGTCGGCCTCGCTCACGTCCGGCTCCTCCTCGGCCAGCTTGGCGTCGAGGGACTCCCCCTCCAGCGCCTCCTCCGCGGTCTCGCCACGCCACGACTTCTGCGCGCGCTCCGGCGGCGAGTAGCCCGCGTCCAGCGGGTCCTCGGTGTTGTCACCGGTCAGCGTGTCGGAGGGGTCGGCCTGGTCGCGGTCGACGACCACGCCCTCGTAGAGATCATCGGATTCGCGCTCGCTCATGCTGGTCTTCCTTCCCGATTACCGAGAGATGCTCACGGGGACGCTGCGCGATGTGACCTCCGTGCTCTGGTTCCGACGAGACCTGCGGCTGCGCGACAACCCGGCGCTGCATGAGGCGGCGAAGGACGGCCCCGTCGTCGCCCTGTTCGTCCTCGACCACACCCTGCTCAAACCGGCCGGCGCCCCCCGTGTCGCGTTCCTGTACCGGGCGCTGCGTGCGCTGGACGCCGAGCTGCGCGAGCACGGCGGCGAGCTCGTCGTGCGCCGGGGCGACCCGGTCAACGCCGTACCGAAGGTCGTGCGCGAGACCGGGGCGGGCGCCGTCCACGTGGCAGCCGACTTCGGACCGTACGGCTCGCAGCGCGACGCCCGGGTCGAGGACGCCCTGGGCGACGTGCCGCTCGTGCGCACCGGCTCGCCGTACGCGATCGCTCCCGGACGCATCCGCAAGGACGACGGCCAGCCCTACAAGGTCTACTCGCCGTTCTACCGGGCCTGGCTCGAGCACGGCTGGCGCGCGCCGGCGGCCACGATCACCTGCCGGGTCGACTGGCACTCCGGCGCGGACTCGGTGGACATCCCGCAGGACCCGCGGCTGCCGGCCGACCTCGACCTGCCCGAGGCCGGCGAGGCCGCCGCCCGCAAGGCCTGGAAGGCGTACCGCGACAAGGGCCTGCTGCGCCGTTACGACGACGACCGCAACCGGCCCGACCTCGACCGCACGTCGCACATGTCGGTCTATCTCAAGTACGGCTGCATCCACCCGCGGACGCTGCTGGCCGACCTCGGCGACGGCGACGACACCTACCGCAAGGAGCTCGCCTGGCGCGACTTCTACGGCGCGATCCTGCATCACTTCCCCGAGTCGGCGCGCGAGTACTACCTGCCGGAGTTCGCGAAGATGAAGTACGCGCGGGCCGACACGGATGCCTTCGACGCCTGGCGTGAGGGGCGCACCGGCTTCCCCATCGTCGACGCCGGCATGCGACAGCTGCTGGGCGAGGGGTGGATGCACAACCGGGTGCGGATGATCGTGGCGTCGTTCCTCGTCAAGGACCTCCACATCGAGTGGCAGCACGGCGCGCGTCACTTCATGCGGCACCTCGTCGACGGCGACCTCGCCTCCAACCAGCACGGCTGGCAGTGGACGGCCGGTACCGGCACCGATGCCGCGCCGTTCTTCCGGGTCTTCAACCCGGTCACGCAGGGGCTCAAGTTCGACCCGTCCGGCGACTACGTGCGTCGCTGGGTCCCCGAGCTGCGCGGCGTGTCGGGCAAGGCGGTGCACCAGCCGTGGGACCTGCCCGACGGGCTGCCCGACGACTACCCGACACGCCTCGTCGACCACGCCGAGGAACGGCGCGTGGCGCTCGATCGCTATGGCAGGATCCGGAGCTGATCCGGCCACGGGGGGCCTGGACCGTCGGGGGGCGTGATGCTCGGGCTCGTGATCGTCGTGGCGGCGACCGCCGCCGCCATGGCGCTGCTCGTGCGCTACAGCGACCACGTGTTCGAGTCGAACCGCACCCGGGTGGTGCGCGAGCGGCCGGCACGCCGCCGACCACTACGCCGACCACTACGCCGGCACGCGCCCTCGCCCGGCCCGGACCCGGTGGTCTGGCGCACCCTCGTCGGCGCCGGCCGCGACTGACGCCCCGCCCCGCAGAGCAGGGGCACATGCGAGCTTGACGAATCCTTGACGATCTCGTGACGGCGGGCTGAGGACCGATCCGCGATCGTGTCGCGGTGACCGTAGAGACACCTGCCGCCGCGCCGCCCGCGGACCTCGAGAACACCTCCCCCACCGCGGACGCGGCACCGTCGCGTCGCCGCCGCGCGCTGCGCGTGCTCACCGCCAAGCCGTGGCTCACCGCGGTGGTCGTGGTCGTCGTGGCCGGCACGGCCACCGGGGTCGCCCTGCTCACCGCCGGCGGTGACGACGACACCGACGCCGCGCAGGCCACGGTGACGACCCGGCTGGTGAGCCCGTCGACCGGGACGGTGCAGGCCTCGGTGTCGACCACCGGCACCCTCGCCGCGGCCGACACCACCGACGTCAGCTTCTCCTCGGCGGCCGAGATCACCTCGGTGCGGGTCTCCCAGGGCGACAAGGTGACGAAGGGACAGGTGCTCGGCACCATCGACACGGTCTCGCTGCGCTCGGATCTCGCGCAGGCCCGGGCGACGCTCGCCGAGGCGAGGTCGACCCTCGCCACCGCCGAGGACGACAGCGACACCAGCGACGCGCAGCTCGCCGCCGACGAGGCGGCGGTGACGAGCGCGAAGCAGGGCGTCGCCACCGCCAAGGACGACCTCGCGGCCGCCACCCTCCGCTCGCCGATCAGCGGGACCGTCGCCGAGGTGAACGTCGACAAGGGCGACCAGGCCTCCGGCTCGGGCACGTCCGCCACCACCACCTCGTCGGACTCCTCGTCGGGCTCGTCGGGCTCCTCGGGCTCGTCCGCCGGCGGGTCGAGCGGCCAGTCCGGCACCGGCGACAGCTCGACGTCGTCCTCGTCGTCGGGCGACTTCGTGGTCAGCGGCCTGAAGAAGTGGACGGTCTCGGCCACCCTCGACGACACCGAGGTGGGCCTCGTCCACAAGGGCGACCAGGTGCAGGTCACCACCGACAACGTCTCCGGCACCGTGTTCGGGACGGTCACGTCGGTGTCCGTGCTGTCCTCGGGCTCGTCGAGCTCCTCGGGCAGTTCGTCGAGCTCGGCGAGCTACCCCGTGGAGATCGCGGTGACCGGCTCGCCGTCCGGGCTGCACGACGGGGCGTCGGCGACGCTCGCCATCGTCTACAAGCAGGCCACGAACGTCACGACCGTCCCGACGACCGCCATCCGCACCGACGGCTCCACCAAGTACGTGTACGTCGCGAGCAACGGCAAGAAGACGAAGCGGACGGTCACGACCGGGCTCGCGTCCAGTGGCACCACGCAGATCACCTCCGGGCTCACCACCAGCGACCGCGTCTACGTCCAGACGATCACCGGCGCCGGTGGCCGCGGCTCGACCGCCGGATCACGCAGTGGGAGCAACACCCAGAACGGGTACGGCCAGCAGGGCCAGCAGGGCGGCCAGCAGGGTGGCTTCCCCGGCGGTGGCGGCGGCGGGATGCCCGGCGGCGGTTTCGGCGGCGGCCAGCAGGGCGGCTCGCGATGAGCGCACCGGCGGTCGAGCCGATCATCTCGCTGCGCGACGTGCGCAAGGTCTACCGCAGCGGGCTGCTCGAGGTCGAGGCGCTGCGCGGCGTCTCGCTCGACATCCCCGAGGGCGAGTACGTCGCCATCATCGGCCCCTCCGGCTCGGGCAAGTCGACGCTGATGCACGTGCTCGGCTGCCTGGACGTCGCGACCAGCGGCGAGTACCGCCTCGCCGGCGAGGACGTCGGCGGACTCGACGACGACGACCTCGCCGAGATCCGCAACCGCCGCATCGGCTTCGTGTTCCAGCAGTTCCACCTGCTGCCCGCGTTCACCGCGCTGCGCAACGTCGAGCTGCCGCTGTCCTACGCCGGCGTCCCCCGCGACGAGCGCCGCGAGCGCGCCGCCGCCGCGCTCGGCCGCGTCGGGCTCGCCGAACGCCTCGACCACCGCCCGGGCGAGCTGTCCGGCGGCCAGCAGCAGCGCGTGGCCGTCGCCCGGGCCCTCGTCACCGAGCCCGCGATGATCCTGGCCGACGAGCCGACCGGCAATCTCGACTCGCACGCGACCGAGGACGTCCTCGCGCTCTTCGACGAGCTCTGCGCGGCCGGCCGGACGATCGTGCTCATCACCCACGACGCCGAGGTCGCCGAACGGTCGCAACGCGTCGTCCGGGTCCGCGACGGGCTCGTGGTGCCCGAGGCCGTCGAGGTGCCGGCATGAACTGGGGCGAGACGATCCGCACCGGCCTCGCGGCGGTGCGCGCGCACCGGCTGCGCTCCGGCCTCACCGTGCTCGGCATCCTCATCGGCATCGCGACGGTCGTGTTGTCCGTGGGGCTGGGCGAGGGGACGAAGTCGTCGGTCAGCAGCGAGATCAACGCACTCGGCAGCAACCTGCTCATCGTCTCACCGGGCAGCACCACCAGCTCGTCGGGCGTGCGCAGCGGGTTCGGCTCGGCCGCCACACTGACCGTCGGCGACGCCGCAGCACTGGGGTCGAAGTCCGCGGCGCCCGACGTCCGCGCCGTGGCCCCGACGCAGAGCTCGTCGGTCGAGATCGACTACGGCAGCACCAACTGGACGACGACCGTCGTGGGCACCACGCCGTCCTGGCTCACCGTCCGCGCGCGGCACCTGTCGTCCGGGACGTTCCTCACGGCCAAGGACGAGGACGACGCGGCCACCTCGATCGTGCTCGGCTCGTCGACCGCGCAGGAGCTGTTCAGCGGCCTCAACCCGGTCGGGCAGCAGGTGACGATCAGCGGCATCACGTTCACGGTCAAGGGCGTGCTCGCGGCCGCGGGCTCGGACTCGTCGAGCAACCTCGACGACACCGCCGTCGTGCCGCTGTCGACACAGGTGCAGCGGCTCTCGACCAGCTCCTCGCGCAGCTCGTTGTCCAACGTCTACATCGCGGCGACGTCCAACGACACCATCTCGGCCGCCTACCAGGAGGTCGACGCGATCCTGCTCGCCCGCCACTCGATCACCGACTCCTCGTCGGCCGACTTCACCATCACGACGCAGGACTCGCTGCTGTCGACCGCGACCTCGGTCAGCGGCACGCTCACCATCCTGCTCGGCGGGATCGCCGCGCTGTCGCTGCTCGTCGGCGGCATCGGCGTCATGAACATCATGTTGGTGTCGGTGTCCGAGCGGACCCGCGAGATCGGGCTGCGCAAGGCGCTCGGCGCGACCCCGCTGCTCATCCGGCGCCAGTTCCTCGTCGAGGCGTCGACGCTGGGGCTGGTCGGCGGGCTGGCCGGGGCCGCCCTCGGTATCGGCGGCGCCCACGTGATCCCGCACTTCATCTCCAACGAGATCACGGTCTCCTCGACCGCGATCGCCGTCGCGATCGGCGTCGCCGTCGCGATCGGCCTCGTCTTCGGCGTGTACCCCGCGAGCCGCGCTGCGCGGCTCGCGCCGATCGACGCGCTGCGCAGCGAATGACCCGTTCCGCCCACCCGACCCCAGCACCGACCTCACGAAGGACACCTGTGATGAAGCACCTCCCGTCCGTTCCGTCCCGCCGCCGCGGGACCGTCGTCGCCGCCCTGGCCGGCGGCTGCGCGCTCACCGTCGCGCTGGCCGCCTGCTCCAGCGGCTCGGACGGCGGCACCGGCAACGCCAGCCCCGCCGGCAACGCCGCATCCGGCTCGGCCGCCGCGGGCAACGGGGGCGGCAACGGAACCGGCAACGGTGGCGGCAACGGCGGGCCGGGGGCCGCGGCGTCCGGCGAGATCGCGCAGGTCAGCGGCAAGACCCTGCAGGTCCAGAGCTCCAGCAGCCAGTCCGCGGTGACCTACACGGCCAAGACGACCTTCACCGTGCAGCGGTCGGGCACGCTCGCCGACGTCACCGTCGGCTCGTGCGTCGTCGGCGCGGCGGCGAGCTCGTCGGGCTCGTCGGGTTCGGCGGGCTCGGCGGCGACCGCCGTCACCGCCACCACGGTGCGCATCACGAAGGCCACGAACGGCACGTGCAGCGTCGGCGGCTTCGGCGGCGGCGCTCCCGGCGGGCAGCAGGGCGGCGCGCCGAACGGTGGCGGCGCCCCGAGCGGCGGCGCCCGGCCGAGCGGCATGCCCAGCGGTGGCGCGCCCAGCGGGATGCCCGGGGGGCAGGGCGGCCGACAGGGCGGCCAGCGCGGCGCGATCGTGGCCGGCAAGGTCACGAAGGTGTCGGGCTCGACCATCACCGTCGCGGTGACGGCCCGCCCGGCCGGCTCGGGGTCGAGCTCGGCGAGCTCCGCGACCTCGACGGGGACGATCACCGTCACCTCGGCCACGAAGTACACCCGCACCGTGACGACGACGGCGAAGTCGGCCAAGGTCGGCACCTGCGCGGTCGTGCAGGGCTCGACCAACTCCTCCGGCGCGGTCACCGCGCGGGCGATCGCGCTGAGCAGCAAGGTCAGCGGCTCGTGCACCACGGCACTCGCCGGCCAGGGTGGCGGCCCCCGCAACGGCGTCGCCTCGTCGACGGGCAACGGCAATGGCTGATCGCGCGCCGGCCCGGCGCCGCCGGCAGCGACGTCGGCGCCGGACCGTCGCCGGGGTGGCCGCGCTCGCCGTCGTCGCGGCCGGCGCGGGGACCGCCTGGGCGATGTCCGGCGACGACGGCCCGAGCTACCGCGTCGCCACGGTGACCCGTGCCGACGTCGAGCAGACCGTGGACGCGGACGGCACCCTCACGGCCAAGGACACCGCCACGCTCGCGTTCGCCTCGGCGGGCACCGTCGCCGCCGTCCGCGTGGCCGTCGGGGACACCGTCACGGCGGGCCAGACCGTCGCCACCCTCGATCCGGACGACCTCGAGGCGGCGGTGGACGACGCCAGGACCGCCGTCGCGCAGGCGAAGGAGCAGCTGGCCACCGACCGCGAGGCACAGGCCAACGGCACCACGGTGTCGACGAGCACCGGCGGCTCGGGCGCCAGCTCCACGTCCGGCACCGGCAGCACCGGCACCGGCACCGGCACCGGCACCGGCACGACGGGCGGCACGACGAGCGCCAACGCCGTCAGCACCACCGCGCTCGACACCGACGCGGTGGCGGCGGTGCGGCTCGTCGCGGCCCGGACGCCCACGACGTCGTCGTCGTCGGCCGGCAGTGCCGTCACCTCGGCGCAGCAGGCCGTGATCAGCGCGCAACAGGCGCTGGACAAGGCACTCGCCGCGCAGGACGACGCCGTCGACGACCTCGTCGACTCCTGCGCGGCGTCGGCCGAGTCGAGTCCGACGACGGTCACCGCGACCGCGGGCGACGACGGCACGGTGAGCGGGCAGGTGAGCTCGGCGTCCGCGGTGACGCTGCGGACGAAGTCCGGCGACCTCGCCGAGACGACCTCGGCCAACCCGCAGCGCCCGAGCGCCGGCGGCAGCTACTCGTTCGCCGGCCTGACCGCCGGCACGACCTACCGCGTCGAGATCGCCCGGACCGCGACCGTCGACACCGACGCCTGCCAGGACGCGGTGAGTGCCGTGGGCAGCGGGCAGAAGGCGCTGGACAAGGCCGCCACCTCGCTGAGCAGCGCGCTCGCCACGCTCACCAAGGCCGTCACCGCGCTCGTGAAGAGCGGCACCGGCTCCACCTCCGGCGGCACCGGCTCGACCGGCACCGGTTCGACGGGCGGTTCGTCGAGCGGTTCGACGGGCGGTTCGACGGGCGGCTCGCGCAGCGGCGGGACGACACCCACGACCGGCGGTTCGACGGGCTCGGGGACGACGTCCGGGTCGGCGTCGGGCTCGACCTCCGGTTCGTCGTCGGGCTCCGGCTCGTCGTCCGGGTCCTCGTCCGGGTCCTCGTCCGGCACGACCGTGACCGCGGAGCGCATCGCCGCCGACGTGAAGACGGTCGACGCGAAGCAGGCCGCCCTCGCGGTCGCGAAGCAGGCGGTCGGCCACGCCACCCTGACGTCGTCGGTGGGCGGCACGGTCGCCGCCGTCGACGTCGCGAAGGGCGACACCGTCTCGGCGTCGTCGAGCAGCAGCACGATCACGGTGGTGGGCCGCGGGACGCTCGCGGTCACGGTGGACGTCGCGATCGCCGACATCGACCTGGTGAAGGTCGGCCAGTCGGCGGCGGTCACGGTCGACGGGCGCACCGCTCCGGTGCCGGCGAAGGTCAGCTACATCGGCGCGACGAACACGTCGAGCAGCAGCGGCTCGTCGGCCACCTACCCGGTCACCGTCACGCTCACGCGGCGCTACGCCGCGCTCTACGACGGGATGGGCGCCGGCGTCTCGATCGACGTCGGCACCGCGAGCAAGGTCCTCACCGTCCCCGTCTCGGCGCTGCACACGACGTCGCGGGCGAGCACGGTGCAGGTGCGCAACGGCAAGACCGTCTCCACCAAGACGGTGCAGGTCGGACTCGTCGGCACCGAACGCGCGCAGGTCACCTCGGGTCTCGCCGCCGGCGACGAGGTCGTGCTCGCCGAGATCTCGGCCGCGGTGCCCTCGAGCAGCAGCACCAGCTCCACCCGGCGCGGCGGCAGCAGCACGCTCGGCGGCCTGACCGGCTCCAACGGTGGCGGCAGCGGGGGCGGCGGCGGCTTCGGCGGCGGCCCGCCCGGCCGCTGACCTGAGGATGTGGTGACGGCGGCGGATCCGCGGGGGACGCCGCCGTCACCGCCTCCCCACGTATCGCCCTACTTCAGCAGCTGGCGCGCCATCACCATGCGGTTGATCTGGTTGGTGCCCTCGTAGATCTGGGTGATCTTCGCGTCGCGCATCATCCGCTCGACCGGGAAGTCCTTCGTAAATCCCGCACCGCCGAAGAGCTGGACGGCGTCGACGGTCACCGACATCGCGGTGTCGGAGGCGAACACCTTGGCCGCGGACGAGCTGAACGTCAGGCCCGGCTCCTCGCGCTCGGCGCGCGCCGCGGCGGCGTAGACGAGCTGGCGGGCGGCCTCGATGCGCATGCCCATGTCGGCGACCATGAACTGGACGCCCTGGAAGTCGGCGATGGCCTGACCGAACTGCCGCCGCTCCTTGATGTAGCCGACGGCCTGGTCGAAGGCCCCCTGCGCGATCCCGAGCGCCTGCGCGCCGATCGCGAGGCGGGTGTGGTCCAGCGTGCGCAGGGCGGTCTTGAAGCCGGTACCCGGTTCACCGACGATGCGATCGGCCGGGATGGTGCAGTCCTCGAAGTGGATCTCGCAGGTGGGGCTGCCCTTGATGCCGAGCTTGCGCTCCTTGGGGCCGACCGAGAACCCGGGGTCGTCCTGGTGGACGACGAACGCCGAGATGCCCTTGGGGCCCTTGCCGGGCTCGGTGACGGCCATGACGGTGTACCAGCTCGAGACGCCGGCGTTGCTGATCCACGCCTTGGTGCCGTTGAGCACCCAGTGCTCGCCGTCGCGCACCGCGCGGGTGCGCATCGACGCCGCGTCCGACCCGGCCTCACGCTCGGACAGCGCGTAGCTGAACATGGCCTCGCCCGACGCCAGCGGCGGCAGCACCTGCGCCTTGAGTTCCTCGGAGCCGGACAGGATCACCGGCTGCGACCCGAGCTTGTTCACCGCCGGGATGAGCGAGGACGAGGCGCAGACCCGGGCGACCTCCTCGACCACGATGCAGGCGCTCAGCGCGTCCGCGCCCATGCCGCCGTACTCCTCGGGCACGTGGACGGCGTGGAAGCCGGCACGGACGAGCGCGTCACGCACGTCGTACGGGAACTCGCCGGTCTCGTCGATCTCGGCCGCCCGCGGCGCGATGCGGTCCTCGGCCAGCTCGCGCACCGACTTACGCAGCAACTGCTGCTCCTCGGTGAGCCGGTACTGGTCGAAGTCGGAGGTCGCGGAGGCCATGCCCGCGATACTAGGACGCCCGACTAAATTTCTCAGCCCCGGTCGGCGGGGATCTCGTCACTCACCCGGCGGACCAGCTCGGCGACGGTGCGGCGGTGCAGGGCGGCGCGGACGGCCTGCGCCATGTCGTCCTCGATGTCGCCGAGCAGCCCGTGCACCTGCCGGCCGATCGGGCACGACGGGTTCGGCCCGTGGGTGGCGACCAACGCCCCGGTGACGACGACTTCCCACACCTCGTCGAGACGGATGTGCTCGGCGGCCCGCGCGAGCTCCCAGCCACCGCGCGCGCCGGGGCGCGAGCGCAGCAGCCCGGCCTCACGCAACGGGCCGAGCACGCGGCGCAGGTGGACGGGATTGACGTTCACGCTCTGCGCCAGCTCGTCCGAGCTCACCGGACGGGCGTGCGCGCCGAAGCCCCCGCCCGCACCCGCGAGGTAGACGAGCGCGTGCGCGGCGACGGAGAACTGCGTGTTCGCTCGGCCGGCCACGCCACCATCTTGCCTTATCGCAACCGATACGGCTACGGTTTGATCCGTAACCGAAACAGTTGCATTAGGGAGCGTGCACATGACCACCTACGCCGTCACCGGCGCCTCCGGACAGCTCGGCCACCTCGCCGCCGAGCGGCTGCTGCAGCGGGTCGACGCGAGCGACGTCGTCCTGCTCAGCCGCGATCCGGCCAAGCTCGCGCAGTTCGCCGACCGCGGCGCCACCGTGCGGGCCGCCGACTTCACCCGCCCCGAGACGTTGGCCGATGCCTTCGCGGGGGTGGACCGGCTGCTCCTCGTCTCGACCGACGCCATCGGCGAGCGCGTCGCGCACCACCGGGCGGCGATCGACGCGGCCGTGGCCGCCGGGGTCGAGCGCATCGCCTACACCTCGCTGCCCCGCCCCACCGCCGACAACCCGGCCGGCGTCGTGCCGGACCACGCGGCGACCGAGGAGTACCTGCGTGCCAGCGGCCTCGGCTGGTCGATGCTGCGCAACAACCTCTACGCCGACATGCAGGTCGACGCGGTGCGGCAGGCCGCGGCGCACGGCTCGTTCGTCACCAACTACGGCGCCGGCCGCGCCGCCTTCGTCACCCGTGCCGACTGCGCGGCCGCCGCCGTCGGCGCGCTCGTGTCCGACACCGGCGACGTCGTCCACGACGTCACCGGACCCGAGGCATGGACGGCCGAGGGGCTCGCCGGCCTCGCGAGCGAGGTGTCGGGCACGCAGGTCGGGGTCACCGACCTCGACGACGCGGCGTACGCCGAGACGCTGGCGGGCGTCGGCCTGCCGCAGCCGGTGGTCGAGCTGGTCGTCTCGTTCGGCCGTTCGGTCCGCGAGGGGTTCCTCGCCGACGTCACGACCGCCGTGCGCGACCTCGGCGGCGCCGATGCGACGTCGCTGCGTGACCTCGTGTCCCGACCGGGTGACCTCGTGTCCTGACCGGCGTCACATCCGCGCCTGTCACATCCCCAGTCCGTCGCGGACGTCGGCGAGCGCGGTGCCGAACGCCGCACCGTGGGGCAGCGCCGGCTCGCCGGGAAGGAGCGGCAGGTCCGGCGTCACGACGTCGGGCGTGACCCGCGCCAGGCCGGCGAGCACGGTCGTCACCGCCTCGACGTCGGCCTCGCGCAGCACGTGCTCACGGTCGTCCATGCCTGCGCGCAGCGGCCGGCCCGCCAGCCTGTCCTCCACGCTCACCACGCGGTCGTCCGCGACCAGGACCTCGCGGATGCGCGGGGTGCGCAAGCCGTGGTCCGCCCCGGCCAGCGCGTCGTAGAAGCGCTGCAGCCGCAGCAGCGTCTCCGCGGTGCCCGACCCCGGCCAGGGCCGCGAGCACCTCGTCGGGGAGGTCTGCGCCCACCTCGCCATCATGGCGCCCCCGCGCCGCGTAGGACAGCCCGTGTGCGGCCCGTATACGGCCCGTGTGCAGTCTGCACACGCCCCGTGCGACATCCCGTGGACGGCCGGTGGTCGAGGGGGAGGTGAGCCGACGCTGCCGTCGTAACGAGCCGTGACGGTGGAAGGCGGCAGGGACGCGGCGGCGGCCGTCGCCCGCGGCCCACGGGCACGGTCCGCTAGGGTGAGCCGCGAGCCGTGACTGGCGCTTCGCAGGTGGATCCGACCACCGGGGAGCGGCTCGCGCACCACCGCCGCGCGCCTGGGCTCACCGAGACGACCGACGGAGGCCCTCATGTCACTGCCCTTCGACGCCGCCACCGCGTCGTCCGCGTACCAGGCCGCGCTGCAGGTGATCGAGTCGGTCGAGCCGACGGTCGCGGGCGCGATTCGCGGCGAGCTGGCCGACCAGCGCGCGTCGCTGAAGCTGATCGCCAGCGAGAACTACGCGTCGCCCGCCACGCTGCTGACGATGGGCACCTGGCTCTCGGACAAGTACGCCGAGGGCACCGTGGGCCACCGGTTCTACGCCGCCTGCCAGAACATCGACACCGTCGAGCAGGCGGCGGCCGAGCACGCGAAGGCGCTGTTCGGCGCATCGCACGCATACGTGCAGCCGCACTCGGGCATCGACGCGAACCTCGTCGCCTTCTGGGCGATCCTCGCGCAGCGCATCGAGTCGCCCGCGCTCGCCGAGGCCGGCGCCAAGCACGTCAACGACCTCACCGAGGACGACTGGCAGCAGCTGCGCCGCGCCATGGGCAACCAGCGCGCGCTGGGCATGTCACTCGATGCCGGCGGGCACCTCACCCACGGTTTCCGGCCCAACATCAGCGGCAAGATGTTCGAGCAGTCGTCCTACGGCACCGATCCCGAGACCGGCCTGCTCGACTACGACGCCGTCCGCGCGACCGCGCGCGAGTTCAAGCCGCTCGTCCTCATCGCCGGATATTCCGCGTATCCGCGCAAAGTCAATTTCGCCACCATGCGCGAGATCGCCGACGAGGTCGGCGCCGTGTTGATGGTCGACATGGCGCACTTCGCCGGTCTCGTCGCCGGCAAGGTGTTCACCGGCGACTTCGACCCGGTGCCGCACGCCCACGTCGTCACGACCACCACCCACAAGTCGCTCCGCGGCCCGCGCGGGGGCATGGTGCTGTGCCAGCCGGAGTTCGCCGACTCGGTCGACCGCGGCTGCCCGATGGTGCTGGGCGGCCCGCTCGGTCACGTCATGGCTGCGAAGGCGGTCGCCCTCGCCGAGGCGCGTCAGGACTCCTTCCGCGCCCACGCCCAGGACGTCGCCGACAACGCCGTCGCGCTGGCCGAGGGGCTGTCCCGCCGCGGCGTGCGGCTCGTCACCGGCGGCACCGAGAACCACCTCGTGCTGCTGGACGTCTCCGGCTTCGGCATCACCGGCCGGCAGGCCGAGTCCGCACTGCTGGACTCCGGCATCGTCACGAACCGCAACGCGATCCCCCGGGACCCCAACGGCGCCTGGTACACGTCGGGCGTGCGCATCGGCACGCCCGCGCTGACCTCGCGCGGGTTCGGCACGGCCGAGTTCGACCGCGTCGCCGAGCTCATCGTCGACGTCCTCACCGCGACGGCCCCGACCGCCGCCGCCAGCGGCGGGTCGTCCAAGGCGAAGTACACCATCGCCGACGGGGTGGCCGAGAAGACCCACACCGCCGCCGACGAGCTGCTCGCCGCGAACCCGCTCTACCCCGGTCTCGACCTCGGCTGACCGTCAGGCCGGGACGCTGGACTCCTCGACCGCGGGCAGGCCGAGGGGCCAGCGCCTGGGATCGCCGGCGGCGTCCCAGAGCTCGGCGAGGTTGCCCGGCCAGACCGTCTCGGCCGTCGCGTCGAGCTCGGCGCGCGTCCACCAGTGCTGCCCGAGCACGGTCTGCTGCTCGTCGGCGGTGAAGCCGGCGGTGTCGACGTCGAAGGCGGCGGCGCGGACGAGCACGTAGGTGTCGTGCGAGTCGATCACCTTGTCGCTGTAGCCGTGCACGACCCGCACACTCGCCACCGGTCCGCGGACGTCGGCCGCGGTCACGACGAGCCCGGTCTCCTCGCGCAGCTCGCGGACCGCGGCGGCCACGACGTCCTCGCCGGGGTCGATGCCGCCGCCCGGTGTCATCCACCAGGAGAAACCGGGGTGCTCGCGCGGCAGCCCCTGGTCGCTGTCGTGCATCAGCAGCAGCCGTTCCCGGTCGTCCACGAGCAGCACCCGCACGGTGGCACGAGCGCGACGCGGCCGCGATTCGAGGTCGACATCCACGGTTTCCAGTGTCGGGCACCGTACCGTCGGAGGTGACGAAGGGGGTCGCCATGATGGAGACCGCTGCCCCGGCCGCGCCCGTCGTCCGGCCGCACGCGGTCGTGACGGCCGCCCGGCTGATGATCGCCACCGCCGCGGTCAGCGCGATCTCGCTCGTCGTCTTCCTGGTCCGACTCGACGACGTGCGGCGGCGGCTGCGCGACGCCACCCCACCGCCGAGCGACGCCAGCGTGACCACCGCCATGACCGTGACGGCGCTCGGCTACGTCGCCGTCCTGGTCCTCTTCCCCGTCCTCACCCGTCACGTGACGCAGGGGCGCAACTGGGCCCGGCTCGCCACCTGGGGTCTCGCCGGCCTCGGCGTCGTGCTGACCCTGTCGACGATGACCCGACCGCAGCTCGGGTTGGCACGACTGCTCGAGATCGTCGGTCTCGTCCTGGACGCGGCCGTCATCGCGCTGCTCGTGCTGCCCGCGAGCAGCCGGTGGTTCCGCCCCCTGGCGCGCTGAGCCCGTCCGCGCGTGCCAGGATCGCGGCATGCCACTCGACCCCCAGATCGCCGGCCTGCTGCAGATGATGGAGGCCGCCGGGAACCCGCCGATCTCCCAGGGCACGCCGGACCAGGCGCGAGCCGGCCTTCGCACGTTGATGGTCGACCTGCGCGACCCCGCCTCGCTCGTGCCGGTGGCCTCGGTGACGCCGGGGACGATCGGCGACGGCATCCCGGTGCGCGTCTACCGGCCCGAGGCCGACGGCCGCGCCACCCGGCCGACCGTCGTCTACTTCCACGGCGGCGGCTTCGTCATCGGCGACCTCGACACCCACGAGAACGTGTGCCGCCGGCTGTGTCGCGACACCGGCGCGGTCGTCGTCAGCGTCGACTACCCCCTCGCCCCCGAGCAGCCCTTCCCGGCCGCGCTCGACACCAGCTACGCAGCGCTGCGCTGGGTGGCCGACCACGTCGACGACTACGGCGACGACGAGGACCGGCTCGTCGTCGGGGGTGACAGCGCCGGCGGCAACCTCGCCGCGGTCTGCGCGCAGCTCGCCCACCGTGACGGCATCGCCCTCGCCGCGCAGCTGCTCGTCTACCCGGCCGTCGACATGCTCGGCGACTACTCGTCACGGACCGAGAACGGCGCCGGCTACTTCCTCACGCTCGACGACATGCACTGGTTCGCCGCGCAGTACCTGGCCTCGGCCGGCCCCGACGACGAGCGAGCGGCCGCGTTGGCGGCCGACCCGCGGGTGTCGCCGCTGCTCGCGGACAGCCTGGCCGGCATCGCGCCGGCCGTCGTCGCCACCGCCGAGTTCGACCCGCTGCGCGACGAGGGCGACCGCTACGCCGAGGCGCTCACGGCTGCCGGCGTCCCGGTCCGGGCCCGCCGCTTCCCCGGACTGATCCACGGCTTCTACGGCATGGAGACGTTCAGCAGCGGCGCCGACGCCGCGACGACCTGGATCAACGGCCAGCTCGGTGAGCTGCTGGCGGGAACGAGTACGGACTCGCGGTGACGCCCTCGCCGCTGCCGTCGGCGCGCCACTCGTAGACGTCGACGCCCCGCACGAACACCCGCAGCGCGCGGCTCATGACGTCGAGCGGGTCGCCGTCCCAGATCACGACGTCGCCGTCCAGACCGGGGCGCAGCGAGCCGACCCGGTCGTCGAGACCCATGATCTGCGCCGGGTTGACGGTGATCGCACGGAGCGCGTCGTCGCGGGTCATGCCCTCCTTCACCGCCAGCGTCGCCTGGTGGACGAGGAAATGGATCGGCACGACCGGGTGGTCGGTGGTGATCGCGACCCGCACGCCGGCGTTCGCGAGCCGGCCGGGGTTGGCGATGGTGCGCTCCCGGAGCTCGACCTTGGAGCGCGTGGTGAACAGCGGCCCGACGACGCACGGGATGTCCCGATCGGCCAGCACGTCGGCGAGCAGGAAGCCCTCGGTGGCGTGGTTGACGATCAGCCGGTACCCGAACTCGTCGGCGAGGCGGATCGCGGTGGCGATGTCGTCGGCACGATGGGTGTGCTGGCTCCACGGCAGCTCGCCGTCGAGCACCCGCACCAGCACCTCGCCGGTGGGGTCGCGGTCGAACGGCTTGCCCTCCTCGGCGGCCGCGTCCCGTCGCCGCCGGTAGTCCTGCGCCTTGAGGAACGCCTCGCGGATCACGGCCGCCACGCCCTGCCGGGTCGAGGGCAGCTGCTTGCGGTCGCCGTAGACGCGTTTGGGGTTCTCGCCGAGCGCGCTCTTCACCGACGCCGGCGCCTTCATCACCATCTCGTCGACGATGCGGCCCCACGTCTTGATCGCGACGGTCTGCCCACCGATCGGGTTGCCGCTGCCGGGCTTCACCACCACCGACGTGACCCCGCCCGACAGCGCGTCGCGAAAGCCGATGTCGGCGGGGTTGATGGCGTCGATCGCACGGAAGCGCGCCCCGTTGGGGTCGGTCATCTCGTTGGTGTCGTCGCCCGCCCAGCCCTGCGCCTCCTCGTCGATGCCGACGTGGCCGTGCGCCTCCACGAAGCCCGGTAGCACCCACCGCCCGGACGCGTCGACGGTCTCGACGCCGTCGGGCACCGTGACGTCGACGCCCACCGCGGCGATCACGCTGTCGGTCACGAGGACCGTCCCGGATTCGTGGACGGTGCCGTCGCCGACGACCACCCGGCCGCCGACGATCGCCACGCTCGCGTTCTCGATAGGGGGCATGCCCCTACGGTAGTGACGCCGTCAGCCCGCCGTCGCGACGCCCAGCTGGTTGGGCTGGTAGCCCACGAAGACGTCGGACAGCGATCCCACGTTGAGGCGTTTCTGCACGAGCTCGCCGAGCACGTCGAAGGGGTTGTTCACGCCCGGCACATCGCCGGAGTCCAGCGTGTTCGCCGCGAGCGGCGTCCACTTGCCGTAGACGCCACTACCCGCCAGGCCGCCGCCGAGCAGCCACATCAGGCTGCCGTGGCCGTGGTCGGTGCCGCCGCTGGCGTTCATCGCCACCCGACGCCCGAACTCCGTCATGACGGCGACGGTGACGCGCTTACGCCGCTCGACGCCGAGGTCGTCCATGAAGGCCTTGAGCGTCCGCGCGGTGTAGTCGAGGTTGTTGTCCAGGTCGCCGACCTCGTCGGTGTGGGTGTCCCACCCGCCGACGTCCACCGTGGCGACCTGCATGCCGACCTCGGCCCGCAGGATCTGGGCGAGGTTCTTCAGCTGGGTGCCGAAGGAACCGCTCGGGTAGGTCACGCTCGTCGCCGCCTGGGCCCGGATGGTGTCGGCCGTGGACAGCGCCGAGATCGTGGTGGGGACGTCGGCGCCGAGCGGCCCGCCGACGCCGCGGTAGAGCGAGAGCAGGGCCTGCTGCGCCGTCGGAGCGAGCGAGTCCCCGCCGGGGAACTTGAAGTCGCCGATCGCGTTCATGGTCAGCGACGGCTCCGCTCCGGCCAGCGCGACCGGCCGCGCCGAGCCCTCGGCGACCGCCCGGAACGTCGTGCCGGGGCCCAGCGCCTCGAGAGTGCGCTCGAGCCAGCCGGTCGACGACGTGTCCGATCCCCCCTTCTCCAGCCACTGCTGGGCCTGGAAGTGACTGCGCGAGATGCCGCCCTGCGAGCAGCCGGGCACGAACGCCAGCTCGCCGGTCGCCCACAGCTGGTCGTAGAGCGGCTTGAGCTTGGCGTTCAGGCCCCAGCCGCCCGACAACCCGACGAGGTTGGCGTCGCCCAGCGTCAGCCCGGATCGGACCTGCTTGAGGTAGTCCAGCCCCAGGTCGGCGGTGTTGGGCTGGACGATGCGCAGGCCGTCCGCCGCGCCGCGCATGAAGATCACGATCAGCGTGCGATCGGACGTCGACGGCGTGGCGGCGTACGCCGCGCGCGTGGTCGCCAGCTGCGTGCCCATGGCGGCGACGCCGGCCATGCCCACGCCGGCGAGGAACCGGCGCCGGGTCCAGCCACCGGTACCCCACGCGTCGTCCTGCGCGCAGAGTTGCGCGCCGACGCGATCGGCGTGCGCGCGGATCGTGCTCTCGAAGGCGTTCTCGGTGTGCATCGGGTCGTCCGTTCTCAACGCAGCGCGTGGTGGGGGCCGTCGAGGATGACGGCGGCGACGTAGTAGCCGAGCCAGCTGAGGCGCGACCGGCCGATCGCGGTCGCGGCGGGCTCGCCGGCGACCGTCTGCACGGCGGCGAGGTGGTCGGCCGTCCACGTCGTGCCGGTGAGCCGCTTGGCCATTGCGGCGATGGCCTCGCCGCTGGTCTTCGCGTCGCCGTAGAGCGCGGCGACGTCGGGCTTGGTCAGGCCGCCCCACCAGCCGCCGGTGAGCGCCACGTGCTGCTCCCACGTCTTGAGCAGCGCGCCGGGCGAGCGCCAGGCGGCCGCGACGTCCGGGTAGCCGTTGGGGGCCGCCCACTCCAGCGGCGTATGGCCCATGCCGCCGCTGACCCAGGTCAGCGTGTTGAGCGCGTCCTTCCAGCTGCTCGCGCCGATGCCCAGCACACGCACGGTCGCGAGCAGGTTCTCGGCGGGGCGGCGCACCTTCTTGCCGCGGCTCTGCCAGAACTCGACCGAACGCAGGATCGTCGACACCATCGGCAGGATCTGCGTCCGGCCGTCGAGATAGGCCTTGGCCACGGCGTTGACGAGGTCGGTCGACGGCGAGTCCGAGACGAAGCGGACGCACATCTTGCGGGCGAGGTTCTGCGCCGTGTACGGGTGCGACGCGAGGTAGCGCAGCAGGTCGTCGCCCGCCTTCTCCCCCGCCGCCGCGTTGCTGTTGGCGTGGGTGAAGCCCAGCACCGTCACCTTGCCGGTGGGATGCACGTAGTCGTCGAAGACGTAGTGGAAGCTGTTGGTCAGCGTCCGTCCGGTGAGCAGGCGTGCGGCGTTCTTGACGTCGTTCTCGCTGTAGCGCAGCCCCACCGTGTGCAGTTCGAGCAGCTCGCGGCCGTAGTTCTCGTTGACCGCACCCTTGGTCGAGTCCTTGAGGCTCAGGTAGGTCAGCATCGCCGGGTGCTTGGACGAGGCGAGCAGCATGTTGGTGAACGAGCCGGTCGCGTACTTGCGGACGACGTCGCGGTCGTAGGCGTGGCGGGTGACCCAGACGTCGCCGTTGTGGTTCGGCACGTTGAGGTGGTTGCTGAAGAAGTCGACCAGCACCTCGGCGAGCTGCGACCCGCTCCAGGCCTGCAGCCCCAGCGTGACGCGGGTGAGCTGGTCCATCGCGTCCCAGCCGTACTCGCGGTTGTTGCTCTTGAGCCACTGCCGCAGGTCGTAGGGGGTCATGCCCAGGAGCGGCCCCTGGGCGGCGACGGCCGGGTGGCCGGAGTAGCCGGGGTAGCTGCGGGCCCGCGAGACCATCAGGTCGTACCAGGCGTCGGGGCCGCGCTTGGTGACGTACGAGCGCGACGACGTGGTCGAGCCGAAGGAGAAGCGCGACAGGAGGTGGTCGACCGGGTCCCAGGCCAGCGGCGCGACGGCGGTGCGTTTCGCGGCCTTCACGGCGGCCGCGATCGTGGGGTAGACGCGGGCGGTCATGAGTAGCTCATGGGCGGGGGCCGAACCTCTCGGAATCGACCGGCGTCCCGCAGCCGGCCACTGACGCTCCCCGCGCAGACGTGAGATTAGCGTGAGACGGCCCTCGGCGCCAGCAACCGCCGGGGCTCGGTTCGCTTTTCGGCCCGATTACGTTGGTCTCATGAGCACCGAACCATCAGCCACGATCGGCGTCACCGGCCTCGCGGTGATGGGCCGCAACCTGGCCCGCAACCTGGCCCGCAACGGGCACACCGTCGCGCTGCACAACCGCACCCATGCCCGTACCGAGTCGCTGGTGGCCGAGCACGGCGACGAGGGCACCTTCGTCCCCTCCGAGCGGCTCGAGGACTTCGTCGCCTCGATCGAGCAGCCCCGCGCGATCATCGTCATGGTCAAGGCCGGCGCTCCGACCGATGCCGTCATCGATGAGCTCGTCCCGCTGCTCGACGAGGGCGACATCATCGTCGACTGCGGCAACGCGCACTACGCCGACACCCGGCGCCGGGAGCAGCAGCTCAGCGACAAGGGCATCCACTTCGTCGGCTGCGGCGTCTCCGGCGGCGAGGAGGGCGCGCTGAACGGGCCGTCGATCATGCCCGGCGGCTCGCGGCACGCGTGGGACCGGCTCGGGCCGATCTTCCGCTCCATCGCCGCCGAGGTCGACGGCGAGCCGTGTTGCGTCCACGTCGGGCCGGACGGCGCCGGGCACTTCGTCAAGATGGTGCACAACGGCATCGAGTACGCCGACATGCAGTTGATCGCCGAGGCCTACGACTTGCTGCGCGAAGGCCTGGGCGCGACGCCGGCCGAGATCGCCGACATCTTCCGTACCTGGAACGAGGGCGACCTCGAGAGCTTCCTCATCGAGATCACCGCGGTCGTGCTGGCCCAGGAAGACGCCGACACGGGCACGCCGTTCGTCGACGTCGTCGTGGACCAGGCCGAGCAGAAGGGCACCGGCCGGTGGACGGTGCAGAGCGCGCTCGATCTCGGCGTGCCCATCACCGGCATCGCCGAGGCCACCTTCGCCCGTGCCCTGTCGTCGCACGCCGAGCAGCGCGGGCCCGCCCGGGACGCGTTCGGCACCGAGACCGGCGAACTCGACGCGTCCGACCGCGACGAGTACATCGAGAACGTCCGGCTGGCGCTCTACGCCTCGAAGGTGGTCGCCTACGCACAGGGCTTCGACCAGATCAAGGCCGGCAGCGTCGAGTACGACTGGGACGTCGACCCCGGTGCCATGGCGATGATCTGGCGGGGCGGCTGCATCATCCGGGCCCGGTTCCTCGATCGCATCCACGACGCCTACACCGACGACCCCGACCTGCCCAGCCTGCTCGTGGCGCCCTACTTCGCCGACGCGGTCCGCAACGGGCTGGACGCCTGGCGCCAGGTGGTCTCGCAGGCCTCGCTCGCGGGCATTCCGGTCCCGGCCTTCGCCTCGTCGCTGTCCTACTTCGACGGGCTGCGTCGCGAACGGCTGCCGGCCGCCCTCATCCAGGGCCTGCGTGACAACTTCGGCGCCCACACCTATCGCCGCATCGACCGCGACGGCATGTTCCACATCGAGTGGGCCGGCGACGCGCTGCAGCACGACGCCTGACCGGAGCGCGGTGGGTTGCGCCCGCCGACGGGCACAACCCACCGCGCTCGGCGGCTCACTCGCCGGTCGGCAGCTCCACGTGGCCGCCGAAGGCCTGCCGCATGGCCGAGAGCAGCTTGTCGGCGTACACGGCCTCGCCACGGCTGGAGAACCGGGCGAACAGCGACGCCGCGAGCACCGGGGTCGGGACGCCCTCGTCGATGCCGGCCTTGATCGTCCAGCGCCCCTCGCCGGAGTCGGACACGCGCCCGGCGATGCCGTCGAGGTTCGGGTTGCCGTTGAGCGCGCCGGCGGTGAGGTCCAACAGCCACGACGCCACGACCGACCCGCGACGCCACACCTCGGACACCTTCGCGATGTCGATGTCGTACTGGTAGTACTGCGGCTGGTCGAGCGGGGTCTCCTCGGCCGAGTGCGTCTTCTCCTTCTTGCCGGCGTTCGCCTTGTGCAGGACGTTGAGCCCCTCGGCGTACGCGGCCATCATCCCGTACTCGATGCCGTTGTGGACCATCTTCACGAAGTGCCCGGAGCCCGCCGGCCCGCAGTGCAGGTAGCCCTGCTCCTCCGGAGCCGGGTCGCCCTTGCGGCCGGGGGTGCGGTCGATGTCGCCGACCCCCGGGGCGATGCTGGCGAAGAGCGGCTCGCAGTGCGCGAACGCCTCGTCGGAGCCGCCGATCATCAGGCAGTAGCCGCGGTCGAGACCCCACACGCCGCCGCTCGTGCCGACGTCGAGGTAGTGGATCCCCCGCTCGGCCAGGGCCGCCGCGCGGTCGAAGTCCTCGCGGTAGTTGGAGTTCCCACCGTTGATGATGATGTCGTCCTCGTCGAGCAGCTCGGCCAGCTGTTCGACGACCTTGTCGGTGATGCCGGCGGGGATCATCACCCACGCGACGCGGGGCTTGTCCAGCTTGGCGACGAAGTCCTCGAGCGACTCGGCGCCGGCCGCGCCGTCGTCGGAGAGCTGCTTCACGGTGTCGGCGTTGGTGTCGTAGGCGACCGCGGTGTGACCGTCGCGCATGATGCGGCGCACGATGTTGGCACCCATGCGGCCGAGGCCGATCATTCCCAGTTGCATGTCAGGACTCCTTGGCGGACCGGCGCGCGGCGCGGTAACGGGTGATCAGGGCGTTGGTGGAGCTGTCGTGCGCGAGGTCGGGGTCGTCGGCGGCCGACAGCTCGCCGGCCACCTTCTTGGCGAGCACCTTGCCCAGCTCGACACCCCACTGGTCGAAACTGTTCACCGACCAGATGGTCCCCTGCGTGAACACGCTGTGCTCGTAGAGAGCGACGAGCGTACCGAGCGCGTGGGGCGTCAGCCGGTCGAGCAGCAGCGTGTTGGACGGCCGGTTGCCCTCGAACACGCGATGGGGGACGAGGTCGGCGTCGGTGCCCTCGTCGCGCACCTGCTCGGCGGTCTTGCCGAACGCCAACGCCTCGCCCTGAGCGAAGACGTTGGCGGTGAGCAGGTCGTGGTGCTCGCCCAGCGGGTTGAGCGACTGCGCGAAGCCGAGGAAGTCCACCGGGATGAGCAGCGTGCCCTGGTGGATGAGCTGGTAGAAGCTGTGCTGGCCGTTCGTCCCCGGCTCCCCCCAGTACACCGGGCCGGTGGCGTAGTCGACGGTCTCGCCGGCCAGGGTGACGTGCTTGCCGTTGGACTCCATCGTCAGCTGCTGCAGGTAGGCCGGGAACCGCTTGAGGTACTGGTCGTAGGGCAGCACGGCCTGCGTCTGCGCATCGAAGAAGTCCGCGTACCAGACGGTGAGCAGGCCGAGCAGCACCGGCAGGTTGGCCTCGAACGGGGCGGTGCGGAAGTGCTCGTCCAGCTCGTGGAAGCCCGCGAGCAGCTCGCCGAACGCGTCCGGCCCGATGGCGATCATCGTCGACAGCCCGATCGCGGAGTCCATCGAGTACCGGCCGCCGACCCAGTCCCAGAAGCCGAACATGTTCATGACGTCGATGCCGAACTCGCTGACGGCGTCGGCGTTGGTCGACACCGCGGCGAAGTGCTTCGCCACCGCGGACCGGTCGCCGAGCGCGTCGAGCAGCCAGTCGCGAGCGGTCTGCGCGTTCGTCATCGTCTCGAGGGTGGTGAAGGTCTTGGACGACACGATGAACAGCGTCTCGGCGGGGTCGAGGTCGCGGGTGGCCTCGGCGAAGTCGGTGCCGTCGACGTTCGACACGAAGCGGAACGTGAGGTCGCGGTGGGAGTAGTGCCGCAGCGCCTCGTACGCCATGACCGGACCGAGGTCGGAACCCCCGATACCGATGTTGACGATGGTGCGGATGGGCTTGCCGGTGTGCCCGATCCAGC
This sequence comes from Jatrophihabitans endophyticus, assembly GCF_900129455.1. Classification (NCBI taxonomy): domain Bacteria; kingdom Bacillati; phylum Actinomycetota; class Actinomycetes; order Jatrophihabitantales; family Jatrophihabitantaceae; genus Jatrophihabitans; species Jatrophihabitans endophyticus. The sequence continues at coordinate 31,588 of NZ_FQVU01000007.1, read as the reverse complement.
GACCGGAGCGGATGCGCTCGGCGAACTCGGCCATCCGACCGAGCACCTCGTGCACGGCGGGGACGACGTCGACGCCGTCGACCGTGATGCGCGTACCGGACGGGGCGCGCAGCGCGACGTGCAGCACCGCACGGTCCTCGGTGGTGTTGATCTTCTCGCCGGCGAACATCGCATCGATGCGCTCGCGCAGCCCGGACTCCTCGGCGAGCTGCAGCAGCAGCCGGAGGGTCTCGTCGGTGATCCGGTTCTTGGAGTAGTCGAGGTAGATGCCCGCGGCCTCCAGGGTGAGCCGGGTCCCCCGGTCCGGATCGTCGGCGAACAGCTCGCGCAGGTGGCGGCCGCCCACCTCGGCGTGATGGGCCCGTAGCGCGGCCCAGGCGGGTCGTTCGGTCAACGGAGCGGGAGTGGTCATGTGACGTGCCATGGCGTGAGGATGCCCATACCGAATGCGTACCAGACCGGCCCGAACGGTCGATGACGGCCGGTTAGCCTGGGTTCATGAGCGAACTGCCCAAGCTCTCGGTCATCGGGACGGGATACCTCGGCGCGACCCATGCGGTGAGCATGGTCGAGCTCGGCTACGAGGTGATCGGCCTCGACGTCGACCAGGCGAAGATCGATCTGCTCCGCGCCGGGAAGGTGCCCTTCTTCGAGCCCGAGCTGCCCGAGCTGTTGGAGAAGCACGTCAACGGCGGGCGGTTGCGCTTCACGACCGACTACGCCGAGGTCGCCGAGTTCGCGGACGTCCACTTCGTCTGCGTCGGCACCCCGCAGCGACCGGGCGAGCTGGCCGCCGACCTGACCTATGTCGAGGCCGCGTTCCGTTCGCTGGCCCCGCACTTGGACCGCAGGGCCCTGGTGGTGGGCAAGTCGACCGTCCCCGCCGGGACCGCGGTACGCATGGAGGCCCTGCTGCAGGACCTCGCCCCGAACAAGGAGGTCGAGCTCGCCTGGAACCCGGAGTTCCTGCGCGAGGGGTTCGCGGTGCAGGACACGCTGCGTCCGGACCGGCTCGTCCTCGGCGTCCACAGCGACTGGGCCGAGAAGACCATCCGTTCGGCCTTCGAGCCGGTGATCAAGGCCGGCACGCCGGTCGTCGTCACCGACTTCGCGACCGCGGAGCTCGTCAAGGTGGCGGCCAACTCGTTCCTCGCCACCAAGATCTCGTTCATCAACGCAATGGCCGAGATCTGCGAGACCACCGGTGCCGACGTGACGCAGCTGGCCGAGGCGATCGGCCACGACGCCCGTATCGGCCGCAAGTTCCTCAACGCCGGTCTCGGCTTCGGCGGCGGCTGCCTGCCCAAGGACATCCGAGCCTTCATCGCCCGGGCCGGCGAGCTGGGCGTCGACCAGGCGGTGTCGTTCCTGCACGAGGTCGACAGCATCAACCAGCGGCGCCGGGCGCGGACCGTCGACCTCGGTCTCGACCTCCTGGACGGCTCCTACCGCGGCGCGAAGGTCGCGGCCCTGGGCGCCGCCTTCAAGCCGAACTCCGACGACATCCGCGACTCCCCCGCCCTCGACGTCGCCGCCGCCATCGGCCGCCGCGAGGGCCAGGTGATGATCTACGACCCGCAGGCCATCGAGACGGCGCGCGCGAAGCAGCCGGAGCTCAACTACGCGACCTCGCTCGAGGACGCCCTCGACGGCGCCGACATCGTCTTCCTGCTCACCGAGTGGGACGAGTTCAAGTTCATGCACCCGGGTGTGGTCGGCAAGCTCGTCGCCCAGCGCAAGATCGTCGACGGCCGCAACGTCCTCGACCCGGTGCAGTGGCGGCAGGCGGGCTGGCAGTACCGCGCGCTCGGCCGCCCCTGACCCCCGCCTTCCTCGGCGAGTTGGTGGCAACCGAGCCCGGTTTTTCGACCAACTCGCCGAGGAAGGCGTCAGGGGACGAGGCTGATCCGCACGGCGCGGAATTGTTCGGGCGTCGCCTCGAGCACCCGCCGCCGCGGATCCTTGACCTCGAGCCAGGGGCCGGTCGGGTCGAGGTGGGCGAGCCGGCGGTCGGCGAGCACGGCCCGGACGGCCTCGCGGTCGCCCCCGGCGACGACGGCCTCCAGCGCGGCGCCGGCCAGCACCCCGGCGGCGCCGTCCGCCGCGGTCGCGAAGGCCGCCTCCGCCTGGTTCGCCCGTCGCCGCGCGTAGCGCTGCTGTGACCAGCCGCCCGCCTTCGTCCCGCCCTGGACGTAGCTCGACCCCACCTTGGACGAGATCAGCGCCGTGCCGTCGAAGACGCCCGCCGCATACCCGCCGCGTCGCACGAGCAGGACCCCGACGCGCCTCGATCGCGTGGCGTGGGCGACCAGATCGCCGACGGTGTCACCCACGAGGGGCGGGAACGGTACGTCGAGCCAGGCGCGGTCGCCGTCGGCCCCGACGAGCTCGACCCGGTCCGGGCCCACCGTCTCCTCGGTCTCGCCGTGCCGCTCGCGGAAGCCGGTCAGCCAGCGTTCGAGCCGCTCGGGGGCGACGGTCACACGTCGCGCATCGGCCGGGGGTGAGGTCACCCCGACGATGATGCCCCGGCGAGCGGGATCTCGAGTGCCGCGTCGTCGCCGGTCGCCCCGTCGCGCTCGTCGACGCGGACCAGCGCGATCCCGGCGAGCACCACGAGACCACCGATCAGCTGCAGCACCGACGGTTGCTGGTCGAGCAGCAGCCAGGCGAACAGGATGGCGAAGAGCACCTCGGCCAGCCCGACGAACGACGCCACCTTGGCCCCGAGCCGGCGCGCCGCGGCGATGCCGGTCGTGTACGCGGCGACGGTCGCCACCAACGCCACCCCGAGGGCCGGGACGAGCCAGCTGAGCCGGGCTCCCCCGAGGTCGACGTCGGCGGCCCTCGTCTCGAACGGGATCAGGCCGACGAGTGCGAACACCGCGAGCGCCGTGAAGCCGAGGACGCAGCCGGCCCACGCCATGGCGACGGGATGCAGCTGCGCGTCGCTGTGCGACGAGACGACGAAGTACGTCGCGAGGCCGGCGGCGGCGCCGAGACCCCAGAGAACGCCGACGAGATCGACGCGCTGCGGACCGGTGAGGTCGAGCACCAGCACCAGGCCGACGATCGCGATCAGCCCGCCCGCCACGGTCAACCGCGACGGCCGCTGCCCGTGGCGCAGCCAGAGCCACAGCACGACGAACAGCGTCCCCGAGTACTCGAGCAGCAGCGCGACGCCGACCGACAGGTGCTCGACGGCGTTGAAGAAGAACAGCTGGCAGCCGGCGAGGGCGACCAGCCCGTACGCGGCCACGTCGGCGGCGCCCGTGCGCAGCGACCGCCAGCGCCCCCGCAGCACGAACAGTGCGGGGACCGTCAACGCCAGCGCGGCCAGTCCGATGCGGACGGTCACCGCGCCGCCCGGCGTCCAGCCCGACGCCATGAGCGAATCGGCGAACGAGCCCGACGTGCCGAACGTCGCGGCCGAGACGACCGCCAGCCCGAGCCCGACCGATCTGCCGCGCAGCGCCACGGTCATCCTCCACCGTAAGGGTCTAAAGTGATTTCGGTCGTGACGCTATCGACCGGCCCGGTAAGGAGTCAAGATGCTTTTCGCTCATGACACCGAGGTGGCCCTCGCCGCGGCGGCCGCGCTGGTCAACACCGAGGAGAACGGCGGTCTCGACAGCGTCGCCGAGCTGGCCGACTTCGTCACGAGCTGGCGGTGGTCCGGCGCCCACCGCCGCAGCCGGTCCGAGCTCGACGCGGTCCGCGCGCTGCGGCCGCGGCTCCGCACGGTCTGGCACGCCGACGTCGACGAGGCGGTGACGATCACCAACACCCTGCTGCGGGAGTCGCACGCACTGCCGCAGCTCGTCGCCCACGACGAGTGGGGCTACCACCTCCACGCCACCGACCCGGACGCCCCGCTCGCCGACCGCATGGCGGTCGAGGCCGCGATGGCCTTCGTCGACGTCATCCGCCTGGAGGAGCTCGACCGCCTGCGGGTGTGCGCGTCAGACGACTGCGAGTCCGTGCTCGTCGACCTGTCGAAGAACCGCTCGCGGCGCTTCTGTGACTTCGGGTGCGGCAACCGCGCCAACGTCGCGGCCTACCGCGCTCGCCGGTCGAGCGCTACGACGTGATGTCCTTGCGGTCGAAGCGCAGGAACGCGAGGCCGAGGAACACCGCGATGTAGACGAGCGCCACGCCGGTGCCGCGGATCATGTCGTCGTAGCGGACGGGCGAGGACAACACGTCGACCCACGAGTAGTCCCAGTGCGCCAGCAGGTAGTTGCGCAGGCTGCCGAGCGCGGTGATCTGGTCGATGATGTTCGAGATGACGGTCAGCATCACCGCGCCGCCGACCGCGCCGAGCGGGTTGTCGACGCAGACGCTGAGGAAGAACGCCAGCGCGGCGATGCCCATCAGCTGGACGACGATGTAGCCGACCGCGACGAGCATGCGCCAGGACGACCCGCCGCCGCCGAACGACCCACCCAGCGGGGACACCGCCGGCCCGAAGCCGAAGAAGACGCCGCCGACCAGGAACGACCAGACCGGCAGCACCAGGTTCGCCGCCACGGTCATCACGCCCGCCACCGCGAGCTTCTGGCGCAGCAACCGGGCCCGCGGCACCGGCTGCGCGAGCAGGTAGCGCAGCGACGACCAACTGGCCTCGCTCGCCACGGTGTCGCCCGCGAACAACGCGACCACGACGACGAGCAGGAACCCCACCGACGCGAACTCGGTGAACAGCGCGAAGTTGTAGCCGCCGGCCGTCGCCAGTCCGACGAGCTCGGGCGCGCCGTCCGATGCCGCCTCGGCCGCGCCGCCGAACTGGAAGGCGCAGGCGATGATGATCGGCAGGACGAGCAGCAGACCGAACGACACCTGCGTCCGGCGTCGCTTCACCTGCCGCACGAACTCCACCCGCAGCCGCAGCGTGCGGTGCGCGTTGTAGGTGTGCGGCCGGTCGGGGTCGAGCACGGCGAGCCGGTCGTGCACGCCGCGATGCGTGGCCGCGACCTTCGACAGCTCCCGGTCGGTCGTGCGGGTGGCGCGGCCGAGCCCGGCGCGGCCGTTGGCGTGCTGGGTGCCGGTCGGCTGCTCAGCCACTGACGTCCACCTCTTCCCCGATGAGCTCGAGGAACACGTCCTCGAGCGAGCGGCGGGCCGGCACGAGCTCGGCGTCGACGCCGGCCGCGGCCAGGATCTCGGCGGCGCGGGCGGGGTCGCCCACGGCGAGCTGGGCCCCGTCGGTGCCCGAGATCTCGTCGACCGACCCGGCCGACACCACGCGGCCCTTGTGCATGACGACCACGTGCGTGCAGGTCTGCTCGACCTCGGAGAGCAGATGGCTCGACACCACGACCGTCCGTCCGGTGTCGGCGTACTGCTTCATGACCTCACGCATCTCGGCGATCTGCGGCGGGTCGAGGCCGTTGGTCGGCTCGTCGAGCACGAGCAGTTCGGGCAGGCCGAGCATGGCCTGCGCGATGCCGAGCCGCTGCCGCATGCCCTGGCTGTAGGTGCGGACGCGGCGGTCGATGGAGCCGCCGAGACCGGCGATGTCGAGCGCGACGGTGAACTCGGCCTCGTCGTCGGGACGCCCGGTCGCGGCCCAGTAGAGCCGCAGGTTCTCCCGGCCGGTCAGGTGCGGCAGGAAGCCCGGGCCCTCGATGAACGAGCCGAGCCGCGACAGGACCGGCGCGCCCGGCGCGACGGGCTGGCCGAAGACGTGCAGCTCACCCGAGGTCGGGGTGATGAGGCCGACGAGCACGCGCAGCGCCGTCGTCTTGCCCGCGCCGTTGGGGCCGAGCAGGCCGACGACCTGGCCCTTCTCGACGCGGAAGCTGATGTCGTCCACGGCGCGGTACCCGCCGGAGTACTCCTTGACGAGGTTGCGCACGCTGACCGGGACGTCGGTGAGGTCGGGGTCCGGCCGCAGCACCCGGCGGCGCCGCAGGAACACCGCTCCCACGAGCAGGGCGACGAGCAGGCACGCGCCGAGGCCGGCGAACAGCCAGCCGAGCGGGAACCCGCCGGACACCTCGGTGCCCTTCACCCCGGACGCGACCCGCAACGGGGTGGCCTCGGCGGCGAGACCGATGGTGTAGCTGCGCGGCTCGGCCGGGCCGGCGTACGCGAAGTCCGACGTGCTCACCGACAGCACCAGCCGATGACCGGGCAGCACGTGCTGGACGACGGTCGGCAGGGCGACGTCGACGGTCTTCGGCTGCCCGGGGGTGAGCCCGGTGACGCGCAGCGGCGACACGAGCTGCGAGGGCAGCGTGTACGAGCCGTCGGGGGCGAGGTCGCGCAGCCCGGCGAAGAGCACGGTGTCGGTCGAGTTCCGCGCGGTGACGGTGATGCGGACGTTCGAGCGGCCCACGACGGTCGTGTCGTTGTCGATCGTCGCCGTGCTGAACAGCGCGGTCTGCCCCGGCGCGGAGGGCAGCACCGCGAGCGCGCGGTCGAAGCGGCCGGAGATGCCGCCCAGCCCGGGGATGCTCGTGATGACCGCGGGGACGCCGCCCGCCGGCGACGAGACGGTCTGCGGCCGCCCGGTCAGCGCGTACCCGGTGGTCTTCCCGCTGCCGAACGCGAGCGTCGGGTACGCGGCCGCGCGCATCGTCGAGCGCTCGCTGTCACCGGTCTCGGCGCTGATGACGCCGTCGTCCTGCGAGTAGGTGAACGGTTGCGCGCCGCGCAGGTCGTCACCGGCGAAGACCTTGCCGAACCACGAGATCGCGTTGTTGGCGGCGGTCGAACCCCCCGCGGCGCTGTTGTCGTGCCCACCGGCGCGCCACGACACCGACACCGGCGTCCCGGTCGCGGCGATGCCCCGGGCGTTCGCGTCGGCCTGGCTCAGCGGGAACAGCGAGTCCTGCTCGCCCTGCGTCAGCTGGGTCGGGGCCTTGATGCGCGACAGGATCGTCGCCGGGCTCGCCTCGCGCATCAGCGTGCGCAGCGCCGCCGTCGGTGCGCCCCGGGCGGCCGACTGCTGGTAGGCGCGACAGACGTCGGCGGCGAACCGGCCGCAGGTCGGCGTCCCGCTCACCGTCGGTTCGCGGCGGCCGCCTAGCAGGGCCTGCAGGCCGCCGCTCGTCCGGTCGCCGAAGCCGTTGCCGAAGAGCTGGCCGACCCAGAGCTTCTTGAACGGGCCCGGCCCGGTGCCGCCGAAGTTAGGGAAGAACGCCTGCTCGAGGTCGTTCCAGGTGATGTCGGCGCTGACCGCCTTCACCCGCGGGTCGTAACCGGCGAGCAGCAGTGACAGCCCGCCGCCGTAGGACGAACCGGCCGCGGCGATCTGCGCCTGGCCGCCGCTGCGCTTCACCTCGTCGCGCTGCGAGAGGTAGGTGACGAGCAGTTTCGCGTCGGCGACCTCGTAGCGCGGCGACGCGAAGTGGATCTTGCCGCCGGACTTGCCGAAACCGCGTGCGGTGTAGGTCAGGACGACGTAACCCGAGCGGGCGAACCGCTCGGCGTCGCTGCGCAGGCCCGACTTGTCGCCGCCGAAGCCCTGGGTCAGCAGGACGGCCGGCGCCGGGGTGGTCTCGGGCAGGTAGAGCGTCGTGTCGAGGCGGACGGCGGTGCCGTCGGGCTCGGGCGTCCCCGTGACGAACTGCGACCGGCTGCGGACGGTCGGGTCGGCGCCGGTGACCGCGAGGGTGGTGATCAACCCGGCCGCGATCACGACGCCGAGCAGGACGATCAGTACGGTGCGCGAGCGCAGTCTTTCGCGTAGTGCGCCCAACGTCACGCTGCGTCCGCTCGCTGCCGGTCACCCATCAGGTCACTGTACGGACGGTAACTGTGTCCTGACGTCGGGGAGGACCCCGAGCGTCACCCTGATGCGGGGGCCGTCGGCAGCCGCTGTTGCAACGCCTCGTTCTTGGCCTCAGCGCCGGCCGCGAGATCGTGCTGGAACTCGGTCATCCGCTGCGCGAGGCGCGGGTCGTGCGCGGCCAGGATGCGGACGGCGAGCAGTCCGGCGTTCCGGGCCCCGCCGATGGACACCGTCGCGACGGGCACGCCGGCGGGCATCTGCACGATCGAGAGCAGCGAGTCCATGCCGTCGAGGTACTTCAGCGGCACCGGGACGCCGATGACCGGCAGCGTGGTCAGCGAGGCGACCATGCCGGGCAGGTGGGCCGCTCCCCCGGCGCCGGCGATGATCACCTTGAGACCGCGGCCGGCGGCCTGCTGCGCGTAGTCGGTCATGCCCAGGGGGGTGCGGTGGGCCGAGACGACCCGCACCTCGTGCGCGACGTCGAACTCGGCCAGCGCCTCGGCGGCGGCCCCCATCACCGCGAAGTCCGAGTCCGAACCCATGATCACGCCGACGTCAGTCATGCGGTCCCCCGTGCATCAGGTAGTCGGCCGCCGCCGCGGCCCGCTCGCGGAGCGCGGTCAGGTCGTCACCGCAGACGGTCACGTGCCCGACCTTGCGGCCGGGACGGAACTGCTTGCCGTACAGGTGCAGCTTGACGTCGGGCCAGTGCGCCATGAAGTGATGGACGCGCTCGTCGATGCCCTTGGGCTCGACGTCCTCGGGGCCGCCGAGCAGGTTGACCATCACCGTCCAGCGGGCGGTCGGGTCGGGCGTGCCGAGCGGGTAGTCGAGCACGGCGCGCAGGTGCTGCTCGAACTGTGACGTCCGCGCGCCCTCGATCGTCCAGTGCGCGGAGTTGTGCGGTCGCATCGCGAGCTCGTTGACGACGAGACCGCGCGCGGTGAGGAAGAGCTCGACGGCCAGTACGCCGGTGACCCCCAGCTCGTGCGCGATGCGCAGCGCGAGGGCCTGCGCGGCCTCGCCGGTGTCGTCGTCGAGCTCGGGGGCGGGGGCGATGACCTCGACGCAGATGCCGTCGCGCTGCACCGTCTCGACGACGGGCCAGGCGGCGCCCTGCCCGAACGGCGAGCGGGCGACGTCCGCGGCGAGCTCGCGCACGATCTCCACCTTCTCCTCGGCCAGCAGCCGGGTCCCCGACGCCAGGACCGCCGCGGCGTCGTCGACCGAGTCGACGACCCAGACGCCCTTGCCGTCGTACCCCCCGGTCGCGGCCTTGAGCACGATCGGCCAGCCGGCGTCGTCGCCGAAGCGCTGCAGGCTCTCGGCGGTGGTGATCGGCGCCCAGACCGGGCACGGCACGCCGAGCGCGGTGAGCCGCTCGCGCATGGCGAGCTTGTCCTGCGCGAAGCGCAGCGCCGCGGACCCCGGCTGCACGTTGACGCCGTCGGCCTCGAGGGCCTCGATGTGCGCGTTGGGGACGTGCTCGTGGTCGAAGGTGACCGCGTCGCACCCGTGTGCGAACGAGCGCAGGTCGGCCAGCTCGCGGTAGTCGCCGACGGTGACGTCCCGCGCCACGAGCGCTGCGCCGTCGTCCGCGCTGTCGGCCAGCAGGCGGACCGACTGGCCCAGCGGGATCGCGGCCTGGTGCGTCATGCGGGCCAGTTGCCCCGCGCCGACCATGCCGACGACGGGCAGTCCGGTGCGCTCGTCCACGGTCAGCAGCCTAACGAGCGCCCAGCCTGGGCAACTGCTGGGCGAGCCACCACGTTCGCGTCGTCGGGCGGCTAGGGTGCGGAACCGATGACCACCCTGCGCCCGTCCTCCCTCCGCGATCGCCTTCGCGGGTCCGCGCGCATCCTGATCAAGGAACTGTCCGCGTTCGGCGTCATCGGCGCGGTCGCGTTCGTCCTCGACATCGGCTTGTTCACGCTGTGCGCGTCCTTGGGCGCGCTCAAGGCCAAGGTGATCTCGACGGCCGTGTCGACGACGTTCGCCTACTTCGGCAACCGGCACCTGTCGTTCTCGCACCGCGCGCGGACCGGGCTCGGCCGCGAGGCGGCCTACTTCTTCGGCATCAACCTGATCACGCTGGCGTTCTCGCTGCTCGTCATCGCGCTGTTCGTGTACCCGCTGGACTTCGACCACGAGAGCGCCACGGTGCTCGTCGTCAACGTCGTCACGATCGGGCTGGGCACGATCTTCCGCTTCTGGGCCTACAAGCGGTTCGTCTTCCTGCACCCGGACCGCGTGCACGCCCGCACCGTCGACCTCGACGAGGAGCTCGCCGAGTAGGCCCGCACGCCGGCCGGCCGGGACGACGTCAGCCGGCGCCGCCGATGTCGGTCTCGTACGCCTCATAGACGAGGTCGGCGCCGCGCTGCCGGTGCCGGATCAGGTGCGCGAGCAGGGCCGTGGCGCGGTCGCGCAGCTCGGTGACGTGCTCCTTGCCGACCGGGCCGTCGCTGTCGACGACCAGCGAGGCGATCTCGGCGGCGAGCTGCTGGTGCTCGGCGGTGAGCTGGTCGACGCCGTGGGTCAGCCGGACGTCGCCGGTGAGGATCGTCTGGTGCAGGCCGCCCGGGCCCTCGGTGACCTCGACGTGGGCGGCGAAGTCACCGGCCAGCGTGACGAGGGCGTCGTGGACGGTCTCGCCCCACACGACCGCGCGCCCGTACGCGGGGGCGGCCAGGGTGATCTCCACGTAGTCGAGGGTTCCGCGCAGTTCGGCGCGGCGCGCCCGGACGGCGGCGAGCTCGGTGTCGGCGTTCGTGACGGGTTCCATGCGATCACCTCCGGTGAGGGGACGTTCATGCTGTCGCTCCCGATCTTGCGCCGTCCACCCGGGTGGCACGACGCGCACGGGTCGCCGGTGTGATCTCACACCACCAGGACGGACTTGCCGACGATCGCGCGCCTCTCGATGGCCTCGTGGGCACGGGCGGCCTCGGCGAAGGGCACGCGTTGCCCGATCCGGGGGCGGACGACCCCCGTCCCGAGCAGGTGCAGCGCGGCCTCGGTCAGCTCCCTGCGGTCGGCCTCGACCACGTCGCGGTCGATGCCGTGGACCACGACGTCGTCACGGTCGGGCGCGCCACCGAAGCTCCCGCTCGCCGCACCATAGGCACCGAGGTGGCCGCCGGGGCGCAGCAGTGCGGCCGCGGCCCGGCCGATGTCACCGCCCACGCCGTCGAGGACGACGTCCACGGGCGCGATGTCGCGCGTCCAACCGTCCGCGGCGTAGTCGAGGACCTGATCGGCGCCCAGCTCGCCCACGGCCGCGGTCTTGTGCGGGCCGCCCGCGGCACCGAGCACCGTCGCGCCCGCCCGCTTCGCCAGCGGGACGAACCAGTACCCCACCGCGCCGGCCGCGCCGGTGACCAGCACGCGGGTGTTCCGGCCGAGCGGCACGGGCGCGAGCTGCGACAACGCGAGGACGCCGTCGTGCAGGGCCGCGGTCGCGACCGCCGGGTCGAGACCGTTCGGCATCGCGTAGACGTCGTGCAGCGGGACCGCCACCCGTTCGGCGTATCCCCCGGCGTTGCCGGTGCGGGCGATCACGGGCTCGCCGACGCGATCCGTCGGCACACCGTCACCGACCGCGGCGATCGTGCCGGCGACGCCCGTGCCGGGCACCCACGGTGGTCGCATCGGGAAGTAGGCCTGGCCCCACCCGGAGCGCAACTGCGTGTCGAGATGGATGATCTCGACGAGCTCCACGTCGATGCGTACCTGGCCCGCCGCCGGTTCCGGGTCGGGTCGTTCCCGCACCGTCAGGACGTCGGGACCGCCGAACTCGGACACCTCGATCACGCGCATGACACCTGTCTAGGGGTTCGAGCGCGGTTGAGGTCAAGCGTCGATCGGTTTCCCGTCGGATCGCGCGCGGCGGACTCCGAACCCGGCACCGATCAACGCTGCCGCCGCGCCGCCCAGCAGGCATGTCCAGAGCGACCAGGAGGTGACGTACGCGAGCAGCAAGAAGGCGAGCGGGCCGAGGAACAGCCCTTCGGCGACGGGATGCCGGCGGGACCACTCGCCGAAGGCCCCGTTCGCGTCGAACCACATCGCGAGGGCGATGATCCCGTACACGATCGCGGCCACGACCCCCATCGGCCAGCCGCGTTTCGACCCCAGCTCGACCACGACGAGCACGCCGATCGGCAGGATGAGGAGGCGGGACCACACCGGCGGGCTCGCGGCGAAGTCGGTGAATCGGGTCAGCAGGCCGGCCACGACATCCCCTCCCAGGACCGCGATGGTGCGGACCAGATGGTGGCACAGCCTCGGCGTCTCGGCGCGGCTGACACCGCGGCCGATGCCGTAGATGAAATCGTCTACAACGATCTAGGGTGGTGGTCATGCCGGACACGACGACGATCAGGGTGAGCCGGGCGACCCATGCCCGCCTCACCCGCCTTGCCGCGGAGCGGCACGAGACCGTCGACCAGACCGTCAGCCGGGCGGTCCGCGCTCTCCGACAAGACACCATGGGCCGCGATCTCGCGACGGAGCTGACGGATGACGAGAGGGCCTGGCTGGATGCTGACGCCGGGTGACGTGGTCGAACTGGATCTGGGAATCCCTGCCGGCAACGAGGCGGCGCTTCGCCGACCGGCCGTCGTCGTCACCGCGGCACGCGTCCTGCGTGGCGGTCCCACGGTGGTGCAGGTCGTCCCGCTCACGCGAACGATCAGGGCGAGTGGGGCCGAGGTGGTCATCGACCCCGACGACGGCAACGGCCTCGGCGCGCGCTCGGCTGCGCAGTGCCAGCACGTGCGCTCGGTGGCGACCGCGCGGATCCACGAGCAGACCGGGAACGTCGGGCCGGTGATCCTCGGCGAGGTCCGCGAGACCTTGTCTCTTCTGCTGGACGTGTAGGCCACGGCCACCGGCGGCCACGACGGGACTCCTGTCAGCACCGCGCCGGCACTGTCAACCTTCGTGGCGCACGACCGTCGCGACGACGGGCCGACCTCGTCGCGTGGATCGCCGATCAGCGCGGCGTCGCTGCCCAGCAGGCGCGTCCACAGATTCGTGCGCCGTTCGTGGCACCCCTTGCGGCTGAGGACGGAACTGTCGTACCCCCTCGCTAGCCTCGAACACATGATCGAAACGGTGGTCGCGACGGCGGACGACCTCGCCGCCTGGGCCGCCGAGGCCACGCCCTTCGACGGGTTCCTGACCCCGTTCGGCGGGTTCGACGTGCCCGAGCTCTCCGAGGTCGGCCGGGTAGACGCGCTGGTGGCGCTGCAGCGGCTGCGGTCGTGGATCGACGCGCAGGAGGCCCGGCTGTTCGCGGCCACGGTCGCTGCCGACGGTGAGAAGGGTTTCGCGCTCGACGAGATCGGCTGCGCGCTACGGCTGTCGGCCGGGGTCGTCGCCGAGCGCGCTCACGTGGGCACCGAGCTGGTCGACCGGCTGCCCGCCACGCTCGCCATGTTGGAGTCGGGCGCGATCACAGGCCGTCATGCGCAGGCGCTGGTCGACGCCGTCTCGCTGCTCGACGCCGGCATAGCCACGCGGGTCGAGCAACGCGTGCTGTCGGGTGCGGCCGAGCAGACGCCCGCCGCGTTCCGCCGGTCGGTGCGGCGCGCGGTCGCGTCGTGCGACGCCGCCGGCGTCGAGGAGCGGCACGAGCGGGCAATGATCGACCGCCGCGTCTGCGTCACCCCGACGAACGACGGGATGGCCGAGCTGTGGGCGCTGCTGCCCGCCGACGGCGCGGCGTCACTGCTCGCGGCGCTGAACGGGGTCGCCGGCCGGCGGGTGGCCGGTGACGAACGGACCGCCGGCCAACGCCGCGCCGACGCGCTCGTCGGGCTGGCCGCGCAGCAGCTCACCGACCCGTCGCTGCCGGCATGGCAGGGGCGTCGCCCGGCCGTCCAGGTCACGGTCGCGGCCACCACGCTGCTCGGAATGGACGACGAGCCGGCCGAGCTCGACGGCTTCGGACCGCTCCCCGCCTCGATCGCCCGGGCGATCGCCGCCGACCCGTCCGGCACGTGGCAGCGGCTGCTCACCGACCCGGTCGGCCAGCTGGTCGACTGCTCCCGCCGCTACCGTCCCGCCGCTCCACTCGCCGAGTTCGTCATGGCCCGCGACCGCACCTGCCGCTTCCCGCGGTGCCCTCGTCCGGCGCGACGGACCGAGCTCGACCATCAGATTCCGTGGGAGGACGGCGGCACGACCACCGCCGACAACCTGGAATGCCTTTGTTCCCGCCACCACCACCTGAAACATCAGTTGATTCGATAAAGTGCCATCATGTACATGCCCCGCGCCGCTGCGATCTACGCGCGCATCTCGAAGGACGTCACCGGCGAAGCGCTTGGCGTAGAGCGACAGCTCGATGATTGCCGACGACTGGCCCGAGAGCTTGGCTGGACCGTCGTTGACGAGTACATCGACAACGATCTGTCGGCCTTCAGCGGCAAGCTGCGTCCGGAGTACCGGCGCATGTTCGACGACGTCAAGACGGGCCTGCGCGACGGCATCCTGAGTTATCACACCGACCGGCTCACCCGGCAAACCCGCGAGCTCGAGGACCTGATCAGCCTGTGCGATGCCAACCGCGTCGCCGTGCAGACTGTTCGTGCGGGATCGCTGAACTTGTCGGATGCCTCAGGCCGGATGACAGCCCGCATCGTCGGCGCAGTCGCGCGCGGCGAGAGCGAGCGGATGAGTGAGCGAATGAAGGCCGGGAACAAACAGCGCGCCGAGAAGGGCCGACCCGACACCCGCGGCTACCGCAAGTACGGCTACGAACGCGACCACATGACCATTCGCGAGGACGAGGCCGCAATCATCCGCGAGTTCGCCGACCGGCTCTTGGCTGGGGAGAGCCTGACCGCCCTGACCCGCGAACTCAACGACCGCAACGTCCCCACCGCCACCGGACGAGGGCCCTGGTACTCAGCAAGCCTGCGACAGATCTTGCGCAGTGCCCGGCTCAGCGCACAGCGCGAGTACCAAGGACAGATCGTCGCCCTCGGTGAGTGGCCTCCGATCCTGAGCCGGGAGCAGACCGCCCGCATCCGGCACCTGCTCGACGACCCGGCACGACGCACGTTGCGGACCCCGAGTCGCTATCTGCTCTCCGGGGGATTGCTGCGCTGCGGGACGTGCGGCGGTTCGATGTCCGGGCGACCGAAGGAACACACCCCGTCCTACGAGTGCCGCAAGATCGGCCACAACTGCGGACGAGTGTCGATCAAAGCCGAACCGATGGAGGACTACGCCCGCGACCTGGCCCTGACCGCGCTCGACGGCCCCGACCTCGCCGCGAGCCTCCGCAGCTTGGAACAGGGCACCACTCAGACCGCGACCCTCACCGACCAGCTCGCCGCCGATGAGCAACGCCTCGACGAGCTGGCCGAAGCCTTCGCCGACGGCGAGGTCACAAGAACCCAGCTCACCACCGCGACCAAGAAGCTCACCGCACGGATCACCGCCAACCGCGACCGGCTCGCCGCCGACAACGGCCACCGCGACCTGTCCCGCTATCTCGGCCAAGGCATCAGACTGCGCCGCGACTGGGACACCATGACCCTCGACCAGCGGCGAGCAGTCATCACTGCCGTGTTCGAGCAACTGACGATAAGCCCGGTCCTGCGACGCGGCCAACGCGGCTTCGACACCGACCGGATCGGCATCGTCTGGCGCGTCTGACGCTGCCGGGTCACGTACCGCCCCCGCCCCGCTACCCCACGGTCCGGGCAACCCGGCGCGCGTCAAGGGCACGCTCGCAAGCTCGCTCTCCGGCCCCTGACACGAGCCGGAACGCCCGGTCCTGGCAGCTATCGGGGCGGCGGCTCAGGAGTGGCCGCGCGCGGCGGACCCAACGCGCTCTACGCCAACACGTCGACCACGGTGCCCACGCCCTCGACCTCGCCACCGCACGCCGTACACGACCAGCTCAGCGGCGAGGACTCTCCGACCCCCTGACTCGTCGGCATCGGGGGAACCACCATCGACGACGCTGCCCCGCACTCGACGCAACGCCCGACAGCCTCCCGAACCGCGAGGTGCGCACACCCGCAATCCAGCCCATGCACACGACCGGCTGCCCGAGCGGCCGCGCGAGCTGCGGTCCGCCGTTGCTGCCTGTTCATCCCGCCGGCTCCGATGCAGCGTGGCGCGGGCCTGCGGCCGGCGCGCCGGCCGCGCTGCGCTTGCCGTCCGGCGCATCCGGCTCGGCGGCATCGCGCTCCGCCACCCCGGAGCCGCCGGGACCGAGCACCTCCCACCGACGCCGCTGCACCACGTAGCCGATCCGATACACCTGGGCCCGATCCAGATCACTCAACCGCACCCCACGCCTCGCATGCGGCCTCGGCCGCTGCACCTGTTCAGTCATGCCGCCCCCTGCTCGTTCCGTACGCCCTCGATTACCACAGCTACCGCCCGCAACGTCACCGGATCGGCGACCCGCTCCGGCAGTCCCTGCGCGTGCCGCGACGCCGTGACCACTGCAGCGATTTGCTCATGGGTGAGCCCGTGCTCGGCCATCACGCCACCGCCCAGGACAGCCAGAACGACTGCCGCTCGTCGCCGGGCAGCGAGAACCACGACCGCAACAGCGGGTGCGCACCCATCCGCGCGTCGAGCCTGCCGACAAGCTCGTCACGGGTGGCGGCCTCGAACCGTTCCACCTCGGGCTGAAAGCCCTGCGCGCACTCATACCGATGACGGCCCAGCGCCCGCGCCGACTCCTCGAACCCTTTGCCCAGGTACTTGCCGATGTATCGAGCCGCGATCCTTGCCCGCTCGACCACGGCAGCGTCCGACAGGCCGACCCGGCCCTTACGCGCAAGATCGATACGGTCGCCATGCGGCCAGCACGCCCGAACGGTCCGGATCGGAACGAACGCCCCGAGCGCAGCGTGCGCGTGCCACCCGTGGCCGCCAGGATGTAGCTCCGGCACCCACAAGTACGGGAACGACCCCCCGACCTCGCCACGCAGCGTCCGCCAGAAGTCGTGCAGATGATCAACCAACAGGTCGCGATCATGGTTCCCGCTGCCGCGATAGGTCAGCGTCAACATGCGATCACAGCGATTCGACACCACGTAGTGCCGTACCTGACGCCGCGCACGCCGTGCACCTTCCTCACCGCTTCGCACCGTTCCACCGGCGCCAGGCGCGCGTTCACGCGCAGGCTGCGACGTGACGAACCCACCACCCGCCTCGAACGCGCCAGCCACAAGCCGAGCCGACCACCGAGAACTGAGCTGTGATGCACGGACAGCTCGCGCAGCCGACGACACCACAGCCACCGGCTGCCGTGAAGGTTGTGCGGACACTGCGAGCGCTCCCCGACGTCGATCCAGAATCGAATCGACCTCGGCGGCTACGCCATCGCTCTATGTGCGCGTCTGGGTGTCAGCGCAATACCCACCCGCAGACCATGATGAGGATCGTCCACTCGGCGGATTGAGGTCTTACCCCCGGACCGCCCTGCGGGTTGCGCTCCGGTTTGCCAAGTGCGGCAACCTTACAGTCGTGTAACTCCGTGTCGCAACGACCAAGGGCCCTACTGCGACGCCACGGTGATGACCGAACCAGCGACGGCGCCGCCCAACGCGCCGAGCGAGGTCGACACTGCTAATACGCGCGAGTCGAAGGTCGACGCGACTTGGTTCATTGCGTCGACTACGCGTTGCAGATCGATGGCCTCGATCTCACTAATGTCCGAGCGCATGTCATAGCCGAAGAGGAACATTTCCCCGATGTCGTATCTGCTGTCCTGCAGACTTCGCAAACTATCGAGCCAACGCTCGGTCAGCGAGTCCACGTTAGACATGGCTAGCCAAAGACGCGCCATTAGTTGGCGGCCCTCTTTACGCCAGCCGCGGTTCGCTCGCGCAGCCTTCATTCGTTTGACCGGCGACAGTGCGCGTCCGGAGGCGTACGCATAGTTGTGCGCTAACAGGTGGCTTAAATCAGCGCGAATCTGATTGCGAATGTCAAGAATGCGCCGACCGACGTTCTTCACCTCGGCGAAGTGGCCGCTCGACGTACGAAGACTTAGTAAGCCAAAAAGCGCCATTTCCTCGAGCTCTCCGCGAGCGTCGTATCCGATTGTAAATCGTACGCGATTGTTACTGGCGCCGGCCGCTGGCTCGATCTCTGCCTTCTCAGAGGCAGCGTCGGCCGAGACCTCCATTGCCGTATGTAGGAACACATAGTCACACCCAGGACTGCATGCTTGCGTATAGGACCCAAAGCCAGCCGCGGTGATCGCATCGGTGATCACCTTCGCCGCTATGTGACCCCCGGAGAGCGGAAGGTGGCGACTCTTTTGCTTCCACACGACCAACAACGTCAGTCCGTCCCATGCCACCGCGTAAGTATCTGTAGGAGGCTGATCAGTTCCATGGTGAGATTGTTGATGTTGCACTGCGACGCGGAGTGTGAAAACTATAGGCGCACTGAATTCGACTGAAGCAAACCCATCTTCGCCGGTCAGTACTGTATTTGCGCCAGAGCTGTTAGCGGGAAACATTCCCCGCCAAGAACTCCAAAAATCGTCAATGTCCTCGACGTCAATAGTTCCAGGTATACGCGAGTCCTCACTGAGCTTCTGAACGATTGCGGCAGCGACCACAGCAGCAGACTCAGGTTTGGGCCTGGTCACCATGAGCGTTCCTAGACGGGCGAAGTAGTACTCCTTCGCTGCGCCGACCTGGTCCTGGCCGCCCGCCAGCTCAAGTTTGGTGTCACTCACCTGCACGTCCCCCTGGAAGTCTCTTCAGCACGACTGTGCCACCGGCCGACTCCGTGGACACCGCTAGGAGGTTCGCTCAGTTTCGTTGGTAGATCAAGAGGAGTAGTGCCGTGCCGCGCTGCGCGCGACACGACACGCCACCCATCGCACCGCCAATCGGGAGGCCCGACAGGGCACCTCTACGAATGGTGAAGCACGAGGCCGGCTGGACGGTCACGGGCGACCCGGCCGACGGGTTGGTGTGGCGTAGCCGGACCGGTCACGTCTACCGGGCACCGCCGGGGTGATCCCCCCGGGCGCGTCGCTGCAGCACCGCGCGCTCCTGCTCGTTATCGCACAGCTCGGCGGCGCGCCGGAACTCCGCGGCCGCGTCGGCGGCGTGCCCCAGCCTCGCGAGCACGTCGCCGCGCACCGCCGGTACGAGGTGGTAGCCGCGCAGAGCGGGGAGGTCTTCGGCGATCAGGTCGTCCACGATGGCGAGCGCCTCGGCGGGGTCGCCGGCCATCGCGACGGCGACCGCACGGTTGAGCTCCACGACCGGCGAGCCGGTCACCTCGACGAGCGCGTCGTACCGCTCGGCGATGCGCGCCCAATCGGTGTCCTCGGCCCGGGCCGCGCGGGCGTGGCAGGCGGCGATCTGCGCCTGCAGCACGTACGGCCCCGCGCCACCGAACGACTCGGCCCGCGCGAGAGCGGCGAGCGCGTGGGTGATGAGCGTGCGGTCCCAGCGCGAACGGTCCTGGTCGGGCAACTGCACCGGCTCCCCGGCCGCGGAGACCCGCGCCCGCAGCCGGGACGCCTGCAGCTCCATGAGCGCGACGAGGCCGTGGGCCTCCGGCTCGGGCGGGGCCAGCGCCGCCAGCATCCGGCCGAGCCGCATCGCCTCCTCGCACAGGACCGGCCGCGTCCACGTCGCCCCGGACGACGCGGCGTACCCCTCGTTGAAGACGAGGTAGACCACCTCGAGCACCGACGCGAGCCGCGACGGGAGCTCCGGCCCGGACGGCACCTCGAACGGCACGCCCGCGGCGCGCAGCGCCTTCTTCGCCCGCGTGATCCGCGCCGCCATCGTCGGCACGGGGACGAGGTACGCGCGGGCGATCTCGTCGGTCGTCAGCCCACCGACCATCCGCAGCGTCAGCGCGACCCGCGCCTCGGGCGCCAGCACCGGATGGCAGGCGGTGAACATCAGCCGCAGCACGTCGTCGGCGACGGTGGTCTCGACGTCGATGTCGGCCATCGGGTCGGCCACCTCCTGCCGCTCGTGACCGATCTCGGCGAGTTTGCGTTCGTAGGTGACGGCACGCCGCACCGAATCGACGTAGCGACGCCGCGCCACCGCGGTCAGCCACGCGGCGGGGTTGTCGGGCACGCCCGACGCCGGCCACTGCTCCAGCGCGGCCACCAGTGCGTCCTGCGCGAGATCCTCGGCCAACCCCACCTCGTGGACGACGCGCGCCAGCCCCGCGACGACCCGCGCGGCCTCGATCCGCCAGACGGCGGCGACGCGAGACGCGACGTCCTGCGTCACTGCCCCTGGTCGGCGATCCGACTGCGCAGCTTCTGCTCCTGCACGCGCATGTCGGGGGTGAAGTTCTCGCCGAGGTCCTCGATCTCCATGATCGGGCGCACCTCGAGTTCGCCGTCGACGAACGGCACCCGCTGCGCCCACTCCATCGCCTCGTCCATGGAGCCGACCTGCCAGATCCAGTACCCCGAGACGAGCTCCTTGGTCTCGGCGAACGGGCCGTCGACGACGGTGGTCTGCCTGTCGGCGAACCTGATGCGCTTGCCCCGCGAGCTGGGCGCGATCCCGTCACCGGCGAGCATGACGCCGGCCGCGACGAGCTCGACGTTGAACTTGCCCATCGCGTCGAACTCCTCCTCGGTGCCCACGTGTCCGGCTTCGCTGTTCTCGGTCGCCTTCACGATCACCATCACGCGCATCGCGTTCTCCTTCGCTCGGCCCGGGTCCTACACCCTGACTCACTCGGACGTCGAACGGCCAGCCGCGGAATCGACAGCCGACGAAGACTTCCTACAACTCGATCGCGTCGATGGCGCGGTAGATCCGCTTCTCGCTGACCGGACGGGGGGTGCCCAGCTGCTGCGCCCACACGCTCACCCGCAGCTCTTCGATCAGCCGGGCGATGTCGCGGACGTCCTCGGCCGCCGCCCGGATCGGCGGCAGCGCCCGTACCAGCTCGTCGTACGCGTCGCGGACGGCATGGACGCGCAGCATCCTCCCCCGGTCGGTGTCGACGTCGCGGGGCAGCATCTCGAGCCGCCGCCCGATCGCAGTGACGTAGCGCGCGGCGTCGGCCAGGTGCGCCGCGCCGATGCGGGTCACGAAGCCCACGGGCAGCAGCCGCCGAAACTGCTCGCGGACGTCCGCGATCGACTCCGCCTGGGTGCGCGGCGGGTCGGCCGGCAGCGCGAGCCGCACCTCGTGGGCGGCGGCGAGCACCGCCTCGACGCGGCGCACCACGTCCGCCGTCACCGCGACGAGCTGCCCGGCCACCGTCGCGCGCAGCTGCTCGAACCCGTCACGCGTCCACACCGGCTCGGCGACCAGCGAGTCGACGGCGGCGTCGGCCGCGTCGTCGATCAGCGCGGCGAGCGAGCCGTCGGGGTTCGAGCCGAGGACGAGCCGTGACCGCGTGCCGATCGTCCGCTCCACGGCCTTCACCGGTGAGGACGTCGCGAGCCGCAGCAGCCGGCGGACGCCGGGACGCATCGCGGCCGCCTGCTCGGCCGCCGTCGCGAACACGCGGACCGCGACCGAACCCCCCTCGTCCACCAGCGCCGGGAACCCGCGGACGGTGTGGGCACCACTGCTGCGCTCGACGCTGCGCGGCAGCTCGGCGAGGTCGGCCGGCCACGCGGTGAGCCCGCCGCGCTCCAGCTCCCCAGCCACGGCGGCGGCCACCGCGGCGCGGACCGGCGCGGCCAGCTCCTCCTGCAGCGCGGTCAGGTCCTTGCCGCGCGCGACGACGTCCCCGGTCGCGTCCTCGACGGCGAACGACACCCGCAGGTGGCCGGGCACCTTGTCCACGTCGAACGCCTCGAGCGGGACGAGCACGCCGGTGCGTCGCTGCAGCTCGCGCTGCAGTCCGGGCAGCAGCGGATCCTGCCCGGGCTGCAACTCGGCGAGCACCGCCCGCGCGGTGTCGGGCACGGGGACGAAGTTGCGGCGCAGCTCCTTGGGAAGCCCGCGCAGCAGCGCGACGACCAGCTCCTCGCGCAGCGCAGGGACCTGCCACGCGAACTCCTCGCCGCCGAGGCGGGCGAGCACGTCGACGGGGACGTGCACGGTGACGCCGTCGTCGGCCGCACCGGGCTCGAAGCGATAGGTCACCGGCAGCGCGAGGTCCCCGGCCCGCCAGGTCTCGAGCGTCTCGGGTGCGTCGTCGTCGTGGCGCAGCAGGTCGTCGCGGGTCATCGTCAGCAGATCCGGCGTCCGATGCCGTTGCTTCTTCCACCACGCGTCGAAGTGCCGCTGCGACACCGCCTCCGCCGGCACCCGGGCGTCGTACCAGGCGTGGATCTCGTCGTCGGTGACGAGCAGGTCCCGGCGGCGGGCCCGCTCCTCCAGCTCGGTGAGCTCGGCCCGCAGCGCCTCGTTGTCACGGAAGAAGTGGTGCCGCGTCGTCCAGTCGCCCTCGACCAGGGCGTGCCGCACGAACAGGTCGCGGGCCACGTCCGGTTCGACCGTCGAGTACCCCACTCTTCGACGCGGGACGAGCGGCAGACCGTAGAGGTTGACCCGCTCGTAGGCCATGACCGCGCCGCGCTTGGCGTCCCAGTGCGGCTCGCTGAACGTCCGCTGCACCAGCGGGCCCGCGACCCGCTCGACGGTCTCGGGGTCGATGCGCGCCGCGACACGGCCGAACAGCCGCGACGTCTCGACGAGATCGGCGACCACGATCCACCGCGGCGGCCGCTTCGTCAGCACCGATCCGGGCGCGAGCACGAAGCGCGAGTTGCGCGCGCCGAGGTAGTCGCGGTTGTCGCCCTCGCGGGCGCCGACATGGCCCAACAACCCGGCGAGGAGAGCGGCATGGATGCGTTCAGGGGGCGCCGGCTCGTCCGACTCTACGACGTCGAGATTTCGCGCGATCGTGCGCAATTGTCCGACGAGATCCTGCCACTCGCGGATGCGCAGGTAGTGCAGGAACTCCTCTCGGCACATCCGACGGAACTGGTTGCCCGACCGCTCCTGCCGCTGCTCGCGCAGGTAGTGCCACAGGTTGAGGAACGACACGAAGTCGGAGTGCTCGTCGGCGAAGCGGGCATGCTTCTGCCGCGCCGCATCCTCCCTGTCGACGGGGCGTTCGCGCGGGTCGGGGATCGACAGCGCCGCCGCGAGGACGAGCATCTCGCGGACGCACCCCTCGGTGTCGGCCGCGAGGATCATCCGGCCGATGCGCGGGTCGACCGGCAGCTGCGCGAGCCGACGGCCGACGTCGGTGATCGCACCGGCCGCATCGAAGGCGCCGAGCTCCTGCAGCAGCTGCACCCCGTCGCGGACGCTGCGCTTGTCAGGCGGGTCGAGGAAGGGGAAGTCGGCGACGTCGCCGAGCTGCAGCGCCGCCATCTGCAGCATGACCGACGCCAGGTTCGTCCGCAGGATCTCGGGGTCGGTGTAGCGCGGCCGGGCGGCGAAGTCGTCCTCGGCGTAGAGCCGGATGCAGATGCCGTCGGCGACGCGGCCGCAGCGCCCGGCCCGCTGCGCCGCCGACGCCTGCGACACCGGCTCGATCGGCAGCCGCTGCACCTTCGTCCGCCGCGAGTAGCGCGAGATGCGCGCGGTGCCAGGGTCGACGACGTACCGAATGCCCGGGACGGTCAACGACGTCTCGGCGACGTTCGTCGCGAGCACCACCCGGCGACCGGTGTGCGGCTGGAACACCTTCTGCTGCTCGGCGGTCGAGAGCCGCGCGTAGAGCGGCAGCACCTCGGTGTTGCGCAGCCCCGACAGCGCATCGGCGGTGTCGCGGATCTCGCGTTCGCCGGACAGGAACACGAGGACGTCGCCGGGCGCCTCGCGTTCGAGCTCGGCGACCGCGTCCACGATGGCCTCGGTGGGGTCGCGCGTCTCGATGCGGACGACCTCGTGGTCCGGATCGTCGGCGCCGTCGTCGGACTCGGCGTCGCCCGTGCGCCCTACCGGCACCTCCAGCGGTCGGTAGCGGATCTCGACCGGATAGGTCCGGCCCGACACCTCGACGATCGGCGCCGGCGTGCCGTCCGGCTGGGCGAAGTGGGCGGCGAACCGCTCGGGCTCGATGGTCGCGCTCGTGACCACGACCTTGAGGTCGGGACGCCGCGGCAGCAGCTGCTTGAGGTAGCCCAGCAGGAAGTCGATGTTCAGGCTGCGCTCGTGCGCCTCGTCCAGGATGAGCGTGTCGTAACGCAGCAGCCGGCGGTCGCGCTGCATCTCGGCGAGCAGGATGCCGTCGGTCATCAGCTTGACGAGGGTGCGGTCGCTGACCTCGTCGGTGAAGCGGACGGTGTAGCCGACGGTGTCGCCGAGCGGGGAGCCCACCTCGTCGGCGATGCGCTGGGCGACGGTGCGCGCGGCGAGGCGGCGCGGCTGGGTGTGGCCGATCGTCCCGCGCACGCCGCGACCGAGGTCGAGGCAGATCTTGGGCAGCTGCGTCGTCTTGCCCGAGCCGGTCTCACCGGCGACGACGACCACCTGGTGCTCGCGGATCGCGGTGGCGATGTCGTCGCGCTTCGCGCTGACCGGCAGGTCGGGGTAGCGGATGTCGGGGACGGCCGACCGCCGTGTCTCGATCAACCCCTCGCCCCGCGCGATCTGCTCGGTGACCTGCGCCCGGGCCCGCGGGTCGTCCCGCCGTCGCAACCCGTCGAGGCGGCGGCGCAGCCGCGCGGCGTCGCGGATCGTCAGCCCCTCCAGCCGCTCGCGCAGCTCGGCGACGGACGGGGGCGCGAACACTCCGCCCAGGATAGGCGGTGCGCGCGGGTCGATTTCGGGTACGTGGATCGCATGAGTGAACCGACCGACCAGGACATCGCGGCCGAGCCGCACGAGGGCCTGGACAGCTTCGCCAACCCGGACGCCAAGGCGGCCGAGGACCGTATCCAGCCGCTGTCGCGCGCGTCGGGCGAGGGCCCGCCGCCCACCGACGCGCCACCGGCCGACACCGCGCCGACCGTCGAGGGCACCGGTGCGGGCGATCCGCTCGCCGGCGTGCGGATCGACGACGAGGACGCCGCCCACGCCGTCGACCCGGAGGACGGGTCGGGCCGCGCCTGATCCCGCTCGTCACGCCAGATACGTCAGGAGCCGCTCGGCCAGGTCGGCCGGGCGGCTCTTCGCGAGCAGGTGGCCGCCGGGCAGGACGTCGGCCTCGACACCCAGCCGCTCACGCGCCACGCGGACCTGGAAGGCGGCCGGGAAGAACCGGTCGTCGGCGCCCACCAGCACGTGCGTCGGCACCGCCGGCCAGGCCTGGAACGTGCACGGTTGCCCGAACGGGGTGTCGGCGGGAGCGCGGTCAGCACCGGCCATCGCGGCCTTCACGTCGTCGGGGATGTCGTGCAGGAAGTACGTCTCGAGGTCGAACTCGCCCGAGCGGCCGGCCGCGGCGTCGGCCGTGGCCCGCGCGTCCGGCTGGCCCGTGGCCTCCCACCACTCGCCCGGCGTCTCACCGGGCAACGGGATCATCGCGTTGAGCAGGACGATCCGGGCCAGCGCCTCTCGGCGCGCCAGCATCGGCGCCGTGAACCCGCCCATCGACTGCGCGACCACGACCACGTCACGGTGAGCACCGATCGCCTCGTCCACCAGCGCGGCGTACTCGGGCAGTCCCAGCGCCGGGTCGTCCTCCCGGATGTCGACCGCGACCGCGACGTGACCCCGCGACTCGAGCTCGATGACCAGTTCGCGCCAGTACAGCGCGACGCCACCGGCACCGGGGATCAGGACGAAGGTCGTCATCGCCGCACCTCGATCAGCTCGTAGTCGACGATGTGGCCGTCGACGACCTCGAGCAGCCCCATCGTCCCGTGCGGTTGGCGCCGCTTGTCCGTCGGCGAACCGGGGTTGATCGCCCGCTGCCCGTCGACCGTCTCGTCCCACGGGATGTGCGAGTGGCCGAAGACCACGAGGTCCGCGGTAGGGAACATCCGCCGTAGCCGCGCCGCGCGGCCCTGCCGGGCACCGCTGTCGTGCACCATCGCGACGGCGAGGCCACCGAGGTCGAGCTCGCACCGCTCCGGGGCACCCCAGCGCGCGACGTCCGGACCGTCGTTGTTGCCGCGAACGGCGTGGACCGGCGCGAACCGCGCCAGCTCGTCCAGCGTCGCGGCCGTGCAGACGTCACCCGCGTGCAGGATGGCGTCGACACCGTCGAGGCGCGCGGCGACGGCCGGTGGACACGCCTTCCAGTGGCGCGGCGCGTGCGTGTCCGAGAGCAGGGCCAGCCGCATGGCGCCAGTCTGCCGACCGCGCGAGCACGACGGAACGGCCCGGACGAGACCATGTCTCGTCCGGGCCGTGTGGGGGGCGCGGTCGGTCGCTGCCGTCGCAGGTCAGTCGGCCGGTCCGCTCGTCAGGGTGACGGTCTTGGTGTGGCTGGAGCCGGACGTGTCGGTCCAGGTGATGGCGACGCGCTGCCCCGGGTCGTAGGCGGCCAGCCGCTTCTTCAGCGAGGTGCCGTTGGTGACGGACTTGCCGCCCACCTCGGTGATCACCGAGCCCGACGTGATGCCGGCGTCGGCGGCGGGACCGCCCTCGACGACCGAGGTGATGCCGGCGCCGCCGGAGGCGGAGTCGGTGACCCCGACGCCGATGAAGGCGGGCAGGCCGATGCGGACCGAGGAGGTCTCGACGCCGGACTCGATCTGCCGGGCGATCGTGAGCGCGTCGTCGATCGGGATGGCGTAGCCCTCGGACGTCGCGCCGGAGCCGTTGCCCGAGGACGCGGCGGTGTTGATGCCGACGACGTCGCCGGACGAGTCGTACAGCGGGCCGCCCGAGTCGCCGGAGACGATGCCGGCGTCGGTCTTGATGAGGCCGGTGAGCTTCTCCGAGTCGCTGCCGCTCTCGTCCGAGGCGGTGATGGACTGTTCGAGCGCGGTGACCTTGCCGCTCGCCGCGGTCAGCGAGCCGGTGCCGCCGGCGTTGCCGACGCCGGTGACGGCGGCGCCGACCTTCAGCGCCGAGACGTCCGAGGCGTCGCCGACCTGGGCGGTGGTCAGCCCGGACGCGTTGCGCAGCTTGATCACCGCGACGTCGTCGCTCTTGTCGGTGCCGACGACGTCCGCCTTGTAGGAGCGGCCGGTCGTCTCGTCGGTGACCGTGATGCTGGTGGCACCGCTGATGACGTGGTTGTTGGTGAGGATCTCGCCGTCGGAGCTGAGGATCATCCCGGTGCCGGCGCTCTCGGCGTTCTCGTACTTGAGCACCGAGGTGATGGTGACGATGCCCTTCTGCTGCGTCGCGCTCGCCGCCGTCCCGCTGCCCTGCGAGCTGTTGCCGTTACCGCTGTTGCCGTTGCCGCTGTTGCCCTGCCCGCCGCCGGGGAGGACGCCCTGACCGGGCAGCTGGCCGGTGTTGCCGGAGTTGCCGGAGTTGCCGCTGCCCGAGCCGCTGCCGGTGCTGCCCGACCCGGAGCTGCTGCTGCCGTTGCCGAACGCGGGCTGCTGGGCGACCGTGCCGCTGCCGTCGGTCGTCGCGCGCCCGATTCCGACGCCGGAGAGCACGAGTGCCGCGGCCAGCGCCGCACCGCCCACGCCGACCAGCGCGCGCCTGCGCCGCGGCGAGCGGCCGGCCGGGGCCGGAGACCCCGCCGGCGGGTACGTGCCCACCGCGCCGTAGCCGGGCTGCGGGCGGTACTCGGTGGCGTAGGGGTCGGCGTACGGGTTCGTGTACGGCCCGGGGTACTCGCTCGAGTAGCTGCCGAGGTAGGGCGAGCCGTGCCCGGGCTGCTGCTGCGGCTGCGCCGACGGGTAGGGCGACGGGTACGGGCTCGGCGACGGCGCCGACTGCGGTCCAGAACCCTGGGAGGAGAACGGGGTGGTGCGGTCGGGCTCGGGGTTCTGGTCGGAGCCGGACTGCGCGTCGTTGATCGCCATGTCCACCACTGAACGCGCACAACCCAGTCGTTCACTGAGCTGTAGCCGTGCGAAACCTGTGTGAGCTTCGGGCCTGCTCGCATACCGGACGCACGCTACGCGACACGCCGGAGCCGATTGACGCAATCGAACGCCTGTTCGATGATTGACTGATGCTGGACGTTGCCATCCGCCGCGCCGACGGCACCGCCGTCGTCGACTGGCAGCACGTCGGCGTCCGCACCGCACCCCCGTTGCCGGTCGCACCGGCCCTGCGCACGATTCTGCCCGACGGGCTGCGCCGCGGCAGCACGGTCAGCGTCGGCGGCTCGCTGTCGCTGCTGTTCGCGCTGCTCGGCGCGGCGTCGACCGACGGCGCGTGGTGCGCGCTGGTCGGTTTCCCGCGGGTGAGCGCCGAGGCCGCGCGCGAGTACGGCGTCGATCTCGGCCGGCTCGCGCTCGTCCCCGCGGCCGGGTCGGGGTGGACGACGGCGGTGGGTGCCCTGCTCGACGCCGTCGACGTCGTGGCCGTCCGTCCGCCTGCCGGCCGTGGCCTCGTCCCCGGCGACGTACGGCGGCTGGCCGCGCGCGCCCGCAGCAAGGACGCGGTGCTCATGCCCTTCCTCGCCGGGTCGACGGCGGGGTCGGCGTGGCCCGCGGCCGACGTCCGGCTGCAGGCCGGCGAGGGGGTCTGGTCGGGCATCGGCTCGGGCACCGGCCGGTTGCGCGGTCGCCGGGTCGAGGTCAGCGCCGGCGGTCGCGGTGCGTCCGCCCGCCCGCGCTCGGCCGAGCTCTGGCTGCCGGCGCCGGGCGGCGGTGTCGCCGAGGCACCGCCGGCCGTCTCGGGCGTTCCGCTCGCCCCCGTCGTCGAGCTCGCCGGATGACGACCTACACCCGGCGGGTCAGCATCTGGTGCCCCGACTGGCCGGTCACCACCGCCCGGGTCGAGGCCGGTCGCGGGGCCGACGACCCCGTCGCGGTCGTCACCGCCAACCGGGTGGTGGCCTGCTCGCAGCGGGCCCGCGAGCAGGGGGTGCGGCGCGGCCTACGACGGCGCGAGGCGCAGGGCCGCTGCCCCGAGCTCGTGGTGCTCGGCCGCGACGAGGCCGCCGAGGCGCGGGTCTTCGAACCGGTGGTGGCGGCGCTCGAGGCGATCGCCCCCGGCGTCGAGATCACCCGGCCCGGGTTGGCCGCGATCGGCGTCCGGGGCCCCACCCGCTACTTCGGCGGCGAGACCGGGGTGCTGCGCGCGCTCTCGCGCGGGGTCGCCGACATCCCCGCCCTGCAGGGGGCCGACGTCCTCATCGGCATCGCCGACGGCGCGTTCGCGGCCGAGCAGGCGGCGCGGCGCGGCATGGTGATCGAGCCCGGCGAGTCGTCGGCGTTCCTCGAGAACCTGCCGATCGAGACCCTCGCCCCCGCCGGCACGTCACCGCTGGTCGACCTGCTCATCCGCCTGGGCGTCCGCACCCTGGGCGCCTTCGCCGCACTGCCCGCCCGCGACGTCCTCGCCCGGTTCGGGCCCGACGGCGCCTGGGCACACCGGCAGGCACTGGGCACCGACGACCACCCGGTCAGCGGCCGCCGTCCCCCCGTCGAGTTCACGGTCACCCTCGATCTCGAACCCCCGGTCGACCGCGTCGACACCGTCGCATTCTCCGCCCGCGGCGTCGCCGAGCAGTTCGTCACCGACCTCGCCGCGCACGGCCTGGCCTGCACCTGCCTCGAGCTGCAGGCACTGAGCGAGAACGGCGAGGAGACGGTGCGCCGCTGGCGTCACGCCGGGGTGCTGGGGGTAAGCGACGTCCTCGACCGCGCCCGCTGGCAGCTCGAGGGGTGGCTGTCCGGGACCAACCGGCCGAGCGGCGGGGTGATCCGGGTCGTCCTCGTGCCGATCGAGGTCGTCCCCACCGGCACCCACCAGCAGGCGCTGTGGGGCGGGCAGGGTGACGAGGACGAGCGGGCCGCCCGAGCCCTCGCCCGGGTGCAGACCCTGCTGGGCCACGGCTCGGTGCTGGCGCCGGTGCTCGAGGGCGGCCGCGATCCCGGGCAGCGCACCCGTCTCGTGCCGTGGGGGGACGAGCCGTTGCCGCTGCGCTCGCCCGAGCAACCCTGGCCCGGCCAGCTGCCGGCCCCCGCCCCGTCGGTGCTGCTCGACCCACCCCGGCCGGCGCAGCTGCTCGACGCCGCGCGGCGTCCGGTGGTGATCACCGAGCGAGGCGCGATGCCCTCGCCGCCCGCCCTGTTCGGCACCGGGCGCGACCTCGCGGCGGTCACGTCGTGGGCCGGCCCCTGGCCGGTGGACGAGCGCTGGTGGTCACCCGACGACGCACGACGGGTCGTCCGTTGCCAGGTCGTGGACGTTCACGGCCGCGCCTACCTCGTCACCGGGACGATGCCGGCAAGCGGCAGCGGCGAACCCCCTCGCTGGCAGGTCGACGCCGTCTACGACTGACGCACGGCATCACCGCGCGACCGGCCGGGTGCCCTGATGCGTGGACGGCAGAATGCGCGGATCCGCGTCAACGGCCTGCCTCCCCTCATGACCGCATTCCATTCGCTCCCGGTTGCTCGCCCACCGGTTCCAGGGCGAGGTACGGCTTCTCGGTGGGCACCTGCCACGCGACGTCGGTGATGTCGGCGAGGTGCGCCGGTTCCTCGTAGTGCGTGTCGGCCCAGACCTTCCAGACCAGCCGACACGCGCCTTCCTCGAGCAGGGAGACCACCGCCTCGCGTGCGATCGCCGTGCGCTCGCCGTCCGTCAGCCGATCGAACTGCCTGAGCTCGTCGACGAATTCGTAGAGCCCCACGTCACCTGCTCCGAAGAGGTCCCGCGCCTCCCGAGCGACGTGATCCCGCAACTCGTCGTGCCGACTCATGGTTCACCCCCGTGCAGCCGTGTCATGGCCGGGGACCGTAGCTCGGCGCGGTGTCCTCCCGCTCGCATGAGCCGGCGGGCTGTGGACAACCCGCCGTTCGGGCGGTGCGAACGTGACTGCCTGTGGACAACCCGACCATCCCGCGCGGTTTCGTGGCAGCATGCTCGGCGTGAATCGGAGGAGGTTTGCGGCAATTGTCGCGATGGCGCTGGTCGTGCTGTCCGCTGCCGCCTGCACCTCCGACGACGGCAGCGACCCGACACCGAGCCGAACCGTCACGCGAACGACCCCGACCGCGCCGACCACGACGACCCGCCCGAGCAGCAGCGCCACCCCCAGCCCGACCGTGCCCACCACCGGACCCAACGTGCGCCCAGGCGAGAAACCCCCCACCGAGTCCGCCCTCGCCAAGACCCACACCCCACCCGGCGCCACCGAGTTCGCGTTGTTCTGGTTCCAGGCGCTGGACTGGGGCTACGCCACCACGGACACAACGCTGACGACAGGGCGCTACCTGACTCCCTGCTCGACCTGCACCGACTTCGTGAACGACATCGACACGGCCCGGCGTAGGCATCAGCACTTTCAGGGTGGACGCATCGCGCTGCACGGTCGGAAACTGGTCGCGAACGACAATCGCCACCCCGGATCCACCGTGGTCGATGTCTACTTCGACTCCGCGGCCGTCAAGACACTCGACTCGACGGGTCGAGTCGTGTCCCGAGGTGGCGCCTCCCGAAATCTCCGATGGCGCCTCTGGCTGGGTTGGACGGCCGACCATTGGGCAGTCCGCGACATGAGACGTGTGATCACGAAATGACGCGACCGACTCGGGCATGGCTTGTGCCAGCGCTCATCTGGGCGCTCTTCGCGACCGGCATCGTCTACTCTTCCCCCGCTACGGCAGACCGGTGCAACGGGAACAAGTTCTCGGGATGTAACGCCGGTCAGTCCATCCGGGTCGCAGGGCGCGACGCCACTTCGCCGAGACGAGCTGGATCTGCGACCAGCGGCCGTTCGGACTCGTTGACGGTCACCTGCGGGACGAGCGCGGAACGTCAACTGACCAACCTCGGCGACCGTCTACCAGCCGTGGCCGGCAGCACCTGCCAAAGCCAACGCATCATCTGCCGAGCCACCGAAAAAGCCGAGAAC